>CAYOUY010000288.1:0-4046 GCA_964407245.1 uncultured Acidobacteriaceae bacterium | reverse complement strand
GGGACCGTGCGCTTGTCGAATCCGGCTTCTTCGACGGTCGCGCCGACGAGGAGACGGCCGTCGCTGCGCGGAATCAGGTAAACCTCGGGCGAGCGGATGACGTGGCGGATCAAATCCTTCGGATGCATGACCAGGCAGAGCATCTGACCCTTCACCGGACGCGTGGGAATTGGATGTGGGCCGATCTGACCAGCCCAGGCTCCGGCGCAGTTGACGACCTTCGATGCGAGAAACGACGTCTTGGTCGTCGTGACGCCGGAGACCCGACCATCGGACAGATTCACGCGCGTGACTGGATCGCCCGAAGAGAAATCCACGCCGCGATTCTTCGCGGTTTTGAGAGCGGCGGCAGTAAGGGCGCGCGGATCGACGCTGCGTTCCTTCAGGTAGAAAGCGGGCCGAGTTGGCCCGGCCAGGGTCGGTTCCAGTTCAGCCAGCGGCGCGGGCAGCAAGCTGGCGAGTGTGAATCCCGGCCGCTCGTGGACATGCTGAGGAGGCGGAAATACAATCGCGCCCCGATCGCGCAGGTCGACTTTCATTCCCGACTCCACTTCGAGTTCGTGGGCGAACTCGGGATACATCTTGGCGCTGGTGATCGCCAGCGGTTGCAGGGCGGCGGGAGTTTCGGCAGTGCAATCCACCAGCATCCCGCCCGCGGCGTGCGAGGCTTCGCGGCCCGGTTCGCCGCGCTCGACCACAAGAACTGTCGCGCCACGCTTGCGCAGGGCGATAGCCAGTGAGAGGCCGATGATGCCTCCGCCGACGATGATGACGTCCCAGGTCTTATCCTTGCGCATTCTATTCATCGCCCGTTCTATCAGGCATTGTAAAAGAGGCGGAACAGAGACGCCTTGCCCCCGGCTCACCTGCGTCATCCCGAGAGCCCGCGCTCTCATGTAGACCCCTGACTTTAGTCGGGGGCGGCGCAGCCGCGGGCCGAGGATCTCGCGCGGACCGCCGTGCCACTTCACGCGGGATCCCTTGCTCTGCCTGAAAGACGGCCCCGCTCGGGATGACGCCCTCGAAGAGAAATGCGGGGTCAGCACTCGACCGAGGCCTGTCCGGAAGCCAGCCGATGACGCACAAAAAGAATTCGGCATAAAATAGCCGGATGAACCGGATTCTCTGTGGGGTGCTGGTGATGCTGGCCGTCGCGGCCCTGGCGACGGCGCAGAAAGACAAGAAAGACAACGACGAAGGGCCGACGGCGATTCTGAATTTCCTTGTGCTCAAGGAAGACAACGGCAAGCCGGTGCGGAACGCCGCGGTGGTTTTGCATCCGGTGAACTCGCGCGGCCAGCAGGGAAGAGGCGGCATGGAGTTGAAGACTGACCTGGACGGGAAGGCGATTTATGAGGGCATCCCGTACGGCAGGCTGCGGGTACAGGCTCTGGCTCCGGGATTTCAGACCTGGGGTGAAGACTTCGACATCGACAAGGAGAAGGTGACCATCACCATCAAGCTCAAGCGACCGCAGCAGCAGTTCTCCGTTTATGGGGACAAGCCGAAGGACTCGAATCCGCCGAAACCGCAGGATCAGACGAAGCCCAACTGACCTCTTAAGATTGAAGATTGCAGATTGAAGATTAACGATTGCAGATTGACGATTGAGGCCACACCTTAGTTTGCGACTACGATCTACCTGCAATCTGAAATCTGAAATCTACAATTGGAGCTTTATGGATTATCTACTCAAGACCGAACCTTCCACGTATTCGTTTGCCGATCTGCAGCGGGAGAAGACCACGATCTGGGATGGTGTATCGAATCCCGTGGCACTGAAGAATCTGCGCAACATGAAGCCCGGCGAGCGACTGGTGATTTATCACACGGGGGACGAAAAGAGCGCAGTGGGGACGGCGACTGTGGTTTCCGTGGATGCGTCGGACGAGAAGAATCCGCAAGTGAAGATCAAGGCCGGAAGTGCAATCGCCAAGCCGGTTACGTTGGCGGAGGCCAAGGCGAACAAGCATTTTGCCGAGTCTCCACTGGTGCGGCAGGGACGGTTGAGCGTGGTTCCGCTGAACGAGACGCAGTACAAGTTTTTGACCGGCGAATGAAGCAGAATCCCCAGTTCCCGCGCAGAGGGCGCGCGGGAAATGGGGCACCCGCGATTTACCTCCAACCCACAGGTAGCAAAGATCGACAACTGTCAGGATGGGCCGCCTACTCTGCGGCCAGCGCTACGAAGCTTTCGCGTCGCGGTGGATCAGAAACGAATCGAGCAAGTATCCCAGCCCCAGCGTAAACGGAATGGCGCCGAAGGCGGCAGCCTCAAGGGCGTCAGGTTCGATTCTCGCCAGGATCGTGAACGTCAGCATGTAGCCGACGGCACCGGCGATCAGGAGGATGCCGTAACGGCGTGAGCGCGCGGACTCGGGAAGCTCGGGTTCCATCGGGACGGTCACACCACGCTGAATGGCCGCGAGGCGCTCCTCGGTGCGCAGCTTGCGCACGCGGTAGAACACGTACATTGCAATCGCCGCCGTGGGCATTCCCAGAAGCAGGACAACTGCGGCAAGACCAGTGAAATCGTTCATCGTAATTCTCCTTCTTGAATGCCCTCGCGCGGGAGCGAGCATCAGTTTCGAGAAAGGATACGGAGGGTGGGGCTGAAAAGTTCCGCGTATGAATCGGAAAGTAACACAGCCTCCCCACCCTTCGGAAACTGCGAAGGGTGGGGCAGCCTCGGTTTCTGCAACTGACGACTCAGAACGGCGGCGTCAAACCGGTGTAGTCGCCAACCACCTTGGCGTCGTAGGGTCCGTTCAGCATGTCGAAGGTGTTTCCTGAGACGGCAATCTCGCCTTGGCTCCAGACGATGTTCTGGTTGGGGTCAATCTCAATCACCTGCATGTCGTACTGGTTGCTGATGAGCGTGTTGCCGTTGCGCAAACGGAGCGCCCGCGTGGGGAGCGGCGCAGCGATGCTGCCGGCCTGGCCGTTGGTGTAGTAGGTCGAGACCACGTTGCCGCCAGAGTCGACTTCCAGAATACGGTTGTTGTTGGAGTCGGTGATGAGCGTGTCGCCGTTGGTCAGGCGGCTGGCGAAAGCTGCACCGCTCAGCAGTGTGCAGGTAGCACAGCCGTAGCTCCACACGATGTTCTTGGCGCGATCCACTTCGATCACGCGATTGTTGGCTTCGTCGGCGATCAGAATGTGGCCGTTGGCTAGCAACTCCGCGCTATTCGGACTGTTCAGCTGGTTCGGGCCATCACCGGCGACGCCGGTCTGGCCGTACTGCCACACGATATTCTTGTTCAATGTGACCTCGATGATCCGATCGTTGCCCTGGTCGGTGATCAGGATGTGGAAATTGGGCAGCCATGTGTTCTGCACCGGAGTATTCAGCTGGTTGGGGCCTGAGCCGGTCATGCCGGCTTCGCCGTATTGCCAGATGATCTGGCTGGCGGGATCGACCAGCATGACGCGGTTATCGGCGCAGCCGCTGGGGCAATTGGGCTCGGCTCCGGCAGGCACGCCGGTTCCGGCGACAAGGGTCAGAAAACCGACCCGCTGCGCGTCATTCGGGCCGACGACCGAGTGCGGCCCTGCGACCCAACTCTGGTTTCCGAAGTGCCAGACGATTCCGTGGGTATTTGGATTAACCTCGACAATGCGGTTGTTGTACTGGTCGGAAATCAGGATGTTCCCCGGCGTGTTGAAGTGGTTTCCCTGGGCGAGGGCAGACAGCGCGGTGGCGGCGAGGAGCGAGGCTGCCCAAGCCCAGCTTCGCAGTTGAGACGAAGTCATGACAATCCTCCTTTAGACGCAGGGGATTAGTGTGGAGGGACACGGGGAGGGGATTGTCAGAACTCTGTCAAGAAAGTGTCACATCTTCTTCGCGCCGGCGTGATCGGCGTGGGGCTGCAAAATATTGCACTCCGCTAACTGATGGACTTTCTTAGCTCGCGCCGCAGGATTTTCCCGGATGGAGTTTTGGGGACGGTGTCAATAAAGTGGACTTCGCGGGGCTGCTTGTAGTGCGTGAGGCGGTCGGCAACAAAGGCGCAAAGCTCCTCGCCGAGTTTCGCGCTGTCGACAAA
>CAYOUY010000287.1:0-3836 GCA_964407245.1 uncultured Acidobacteriaceae bacterium | reverse complement strand
TCCCATCAGCCATTTGTCGAACCAGCCGACGATGTGATCGAGGCGTTCGATCCGATGCCAGGGCTCGCCGGAGCGCGAGAGTTCGTGCGTCTCGCGCGGGAATACGACCATGGCAGTGGGGCGGTGCATATATTTGAGTGCGCGGAACAGTTGTTCGCCGCCCGAGTCCTGCGGCGTGCGGTAGTCGGCTTCCCCGAGCACGAAGAGCACCGGCGTGTGGATGTTCTTCACGAAGGTGATGGCCGAGCGGTTCTTGTAGTCCTCGGGATCCTCGAACGGTGGCGCTTTGAACCAGTTCGGTTGGAACAAAGTGAAGTCGGCGGTGTACCACCACGAGGCCCAGTTGGAAATATCGCGCTGCGAGACCGCGGCGGCGAAGCGGTCGGTGTGGGTGATGGTCCAGTTGGTGAGGACGCCGCCGCCCGAGCCGCCGGTCACGCCGAGTTTTTTCGGATCGACATAGCCGCGCTTGAGGATCTCGTCCACGCCGGCCATCAGGTCTTTGTAGTCATCGCCGGGATAGTGGTACTGGATGATGTTGCCGAAGTCTTGTCCATAACTGGTGGACCCGCGCGGGTTGGGATAGAAGACGATGTAGCCTTTGGCGGCCATCCATTGAAATTCGTGGTCGAAGACCCAGCCGTAGGCGGCGTGCGGGCCACCGTGAATGTCGAGGATCATTGGGTACTGCTTTTTCGGATCGAAATCGGGCGGCTTCTGGATCCAGCCCTGAATGTTCTTGCCGTCGAAGCTCTTGTAGTTGATCTCTTCCGGCATGGTGATGTTCAACTGCGACCAGAGTTTCTGGTTGAAGTCGGTGATGCGGGTTTCGGCGCCGTCACTGGAGATCGAGAACAGGTCGCCGATCATAACCGGCGTGGAGATCATGGCGACGATCGAGTTGGCGCTGGGATTGACGTTGTAGTCGAGCACGGCCTGATCACCGCCGGTGAGCTCGGTGACCTCGCCAGTGCGGGCGTCAACGCGCACGATCGGGGTGCGGCCATGCCTCTCCACCACGTCGTAGAGCCAGCGGCCGTCGGGCGACCAATAGAGGGCGCGGCTGCGGCCGCCGCGCGGCGGCGCGTTGTCGCCGAACACGGAACTGCCCATGTCGAAGTCGTAATTGGCGGTCAGATTTTGCGGCTTCGCGTTGGGAGCGACGTCCATGACCCAGAGATCGGGTTCCGAGTAGGAGCGAACCGGCTCAGTCACGGAGCCGTGGAAGGCGAACTGTTTGCCATCGGGGCTAAGCGTCAGCCCGTAGATGCCCATAGGAATGGTGGCGAGTTTTTCTGGCGTTCCGCCGGCAGTGGAAACGGAATAGACATCGGTGCTGGGCAGCTCGTAGTAAGGTTCGTCCACGTGCCGCGTCAGGAAGTAGATGCGGGAGCTGTCGCGGCTCCAGATTAGTTGTTCTTCATCGTAATTGCCGGTGGTCAACTGCACGGGCTTGGGCATGTCGTCGGAGGCGGAGGGAATGTCAACAAGCCAGATGTGGTCGTGGCGCTTGAAGTCGAGGTAGCCCTGGTCGTTCGAGCGATAGACGGCGCGGCTGATGATGTGAACGTCGGACTCGTGCTCGTCGCTTCCTTTCGTGTCGCCGGACTTGCCCCCCTTCTTCTTGGCCTTCTCGATGTCTTCCTGCGTAGTGTCGCTGGAGAAGGCGATGCGCTTGCCCTCCGGCGACCAGACCGGGCCGGCAGCGCCTTTGGGCAGGTCGGTGATAATCCGCGCTTCACCGCCCGAGAGCGAGAGCACGGCAAGCTGGCTGGGCTTGGGTTTGCCGGATTCGTCCTTGTCGCCGCTGCGCACGAAAACGATATGGCCGCCGTCGGGCGACCAACGCGGTCCGCCGTCGTGCTTGCCGTTGGTCAGGCGGATGGGAGCCTGCTTGCCGTCGGTGGCGACGAGCCAGATCGAGGTCTCGTAGCCGGTTTTCTTGTCGTCGACATTCACGCGGGTGAAGGCAACGCGAGTGCCGTCGGGCGAGACCTGGGGACTCGTGACCCAGATAAAGTCGAAGAGGTCTTTTTCGGTAATGGAGCGCTTCTGAGCGCTGGTCGCGTCTTGGGCCGCGAGCGAGGCCGCTAGCGCAGCGATGGCAACGACGACGGTGGAAAACGGAAGCCGGAATCTCATGAGAGTCCTCGGACCGAAGGCACGATTCCCACTCTTCGCACAAAGCTGCGAAAAAGGGGGGTGCGCGCTGGCGCAGAGATTTTGACTCGTCCGCAGGCAAAGGGTCAACCGCCGCGGGTATATCATGCTGCGAAGAATAGGCTGCCGACGTTTTCATTTCGAAGGACAAGTCGATGACAAAAATGCGTGCCGGAGTTTTCGGGTTGGCCGGGGGTCTGGCTTTTTATCTCACTATTGTTGCCGCGGTGGCGCAGACGCCTTCGCCCGCGCTGCTGGTGTTGGAGAAAGACGACAAGAAACTTGCGTTTGTTGATCCAGCGACTTTGAAAGTCGTCGCACGAGTCGATGCGGGAGACGATCCGCACGAGGTGGTGGTTTCCGAAGACGGCAAGTTCGCCTATATCTCGAACTACGGGGCCTTCGGGCAGAATCCCGGGCACACGTTGTCGGTGGTCGATCTGGTCGCTCAGAAACGGCTGGCTTCGGTGGAATTGGGCGCGTTGCTCGCGCCGCACGGACTCGACCTGGCGGACGGCAAGGTCTATTTCACGGCGGAAGGCAGCAAGGTGATCGGGCGTTACGATCCAGCGACCCAGAAGATCGACTGGGTGCTGGGGATCGGGCAGAACCGCACGCACATGCTGGTAGTCAGCAAGGATCGCATCTTTGTGTCCAATGTGAACTCGGACGACATTGGCATTCTCGATCACGACAAGAGCGGCGACACTTCCGGATGGATCGAGAGCTACGTTACGGTCGGCAAGGGGCCGGAGGGTTTTGATGTGTCGCCCGATGGAAAGGAGCTGTGGGCGGCCAATTCGCACGATGGAACGATTTCGATTGTCGACATCGCGAACAAGAAAGTTACGCAGACTATCGACATCCACGTAAAGCGCTCGAATCGGCTGAAGTTTACGCCGGATGGGAAGCTGGCGCTCGTCTCCGACCTCGGGACCGGAGAATTGGTGATCGTCGATGTGGCGACGCGCAAGGAGATCAAGCGGCTGACGCCGGGAACCGGGGCGGCGGGAATCCTGATTGCGCCGGATGGTTCGCGGGCCTACCTGGCCGAGAGCAGAGATGGCCACGTATCTGTGATTGATCTCAAGAGTCTCGAGGCGATTGCGACCATTGAGACCGGCAAGGGCCCGGACGGGATGACGTGGGGGGTCAGGAAGTGAAAATCCCCACTTCTCGCACAGAGAAACGCGCGAGAAATGGGGCACCCACGCCTCGCTCAGGATGACACGACCGAGCAGGAATCATTCTTCGTACTTGTGGCCTGGTGCGCGCATAGCTCAGAGTAAACGGATAGCTGTTCCCACTTCGAAGGCGAGGGCGAAAACGCGTGCAACCCATGTTCTGCCTGCGCTGCAGGCGCGAGATTGAAATCGGGCACAAGTCGGTCGCGGTCTACATGTTTGCCCAGACGGTGGGGGTGAAGCCGCGACAGAAATCGGCGGCGCAGAGAATCTGCTTTTGTCCGCAATGCGCCGTGTCGTTGGCCATGGGGCTGGCGCCAGAGGGTGCGCTCAACATGGCGGCGTGGGATATGATCCGCGACCTGGTCAGCGCGGAGCCGACGCTCAATCAGGCGGCTTGGGAGAATCTGCGCGGCGTGGTCGGACTGCTAGGGTCCGGTGAGGAGAATTCAGCGGCGGATGATGCCGCGAAGTACCGCCGGGCAGGATAAA
>CAYOUY010000286.1:0-4296 GCA_964407245.1 uncultured Acidobacteriaceae bacterium | reverse complement strand
GGAACTCTCTTACTTTTTGTTCGCGAGTTGCGTGCCGCGAGCTTGGATCTACGGCGTCCCTAGCGCCAACTGACGATTAAGTTCCGAGTAGCCGGCCAACCGTCCGGAATCGGTGCACCTCCTCTGCAATGAGTACGGGCTATAATTGCGCGCATCGATGGCGCTTACCCCGGGCACCAAACTCGGGCCGTACGAGATCGTGTCGCCAATAGGTGCGGGCGGCATGGGCGAGGTGTACCGCGCACGCGACACGCGGCTCGGGCGTGATGTCGCGATCAAAGTGCTGCCAGAGGGGTTGACTCATGATGCCGACCGGCTGCGGCGTTTCGAACAGGAAGCGCGCACGGTTGCGGCGCTGAACCATTCAAACATCTTGGGGATCCATGACATTGGTGCGCACGACGGTGCGCCGTTCCTAGTCAGCGAATTTCTTGAAGGACAAACACTGCGCGAGAAGCTCGCATCAGGGCCGCTGCCGGTGCGGCGCGCGATCGAATGCGCGCTCGGTATCGCGGAGGGACTCGCGGCGGCACACGAGAAAGGAATCGTGCACCGGGATCTGAAACCGGAGAACGTATTTGTCACTCGTGACGGACGGATTAAAGTGCTGGATTTCGGGCTGGCGAAGCTGGTTAGGCCCGAGGAAAACCACGAAACGGCGGTGACGCTAAGCGACCCTGCGACGTTGCCGGGTATGGTGATGGGCACCGTAGGCTACATGTCGCCGGAGCAGGTGCGGGGCGAACCTATCGATCCGCGATCGGACATTTTCAGCTTCGGTGCAGTGTTGTACGAGATGCTCACCGGCAAACGCGCTTTCAAGCGCGAGACGTCCGCAGAAACGATGACGGCGATCTTGCGCGAGGAGCCACCGGCGCTGAACGACACCGGCTGGCAAGGTCCGCCAGAACTGCAACGAATTCTTGGCCGATGCCTGGAAAAGAATGTCGCGCGACGATTCCAGTCGGCGAGCGATCTGGCGTTTGCCATTGAAGCACTGAGCGGAACGCCAGACGCGAAGAAAGCGGCGCAGCCGAAACCGAAGCTAATGCGAGCGTGGCTGCCGTGGGTCATCGCCGCTGCACTGCTGATCGGAATCGCGGCGTGGGAAATCTTTCGGCCTGCGGCTGCACCGACCAACCCGCTGGAAAAATCACATTTCACGCGGATCACCGACTTCGAAAGCGTGGACGCGGCGATCTCGCCGGACGGCAGGTTCGTGGCTTTCGTCTCCGATCATGACGGCCCCTTCGATGTATGGCTCACGCAGGTGGGTTCCGGACGTCCGATCAATCTGACCCAGGGGAAGGCGGGCCCATTACCTGCGCCTTTACGAAACGTCGGGTTTTCGGGCGATGGCTCGGAAATTTGGATCGGCGGTGGTGATGTACGTCTGCGGCTGCGAATGCTGCCCTTGACGGGAGGCGAGCCGCGTTATTTCCTCGGCGAGAAGGTCGCCAACCTGGCCTGGTCACCGGACGGCGAGCGGATTGTCTATCACCAGTTCGGAGGTGGCGACCCGATGTTCGTGGCGGACCGCAACGGCGCCAACGCGCGGCAGATATTCGGCGACCACCCGGGAATTCACAACCATTTTCCCACCTGGTCGCCCGACGGCCGCTGGATTTATTTTGTGCATGGGACGCCGGACACGAGGGACATGGATTTATATCGCATCAGCCCGGACGGCGGGAACCCAGAGCGCCTCACCTATCGCAACACAGACATTACTTATCCCACGCTGGTCGGCAACAACACAGTGTTCTACGTGGCGCGGGACGGTGACGGTTCCGGACCCTGGTTGTGGGCATTTGACGTTAAAGGCAGGGATTCGCGGCGCGTGAGCGTCGGTCTCGAGCAATATACGTCCGTCGAAGCCAGCGCGGACGGTCGAAAGTTAGTGGCCACCATTAGCAACCCGGTCGCCGCCCTGTGGACGGTTCCCATTCTTGATCGCGTGGCCGAAGAACGCGACGTAGAACCGTTTGCCGTGCCGAACCTCAGAGCCCTGGCGCCGCGATTTGGCGGCTCGTCGCTGTTTTATCTGTCTTCCCTCGGGGCGGGCGACGGACTGTGGCGCCTGCGAAACCATGAGACAACCGAGATCTGGAAGAGCGCTAATGGCGCTTTGATTGAAACGCCCGCGGTTTCGCCGGATGGAAGCCGCGTGGCCATTGTGCTGCGGCGGAACGGGAAAGGCCAGCTGCATATCCTCTCTGCGGACGATGCCGAACTCCAACCCATCGCGGAAGGAATTGACGCGAAGGGTTCGAGTTGCTGGTCGCCGGATGCAAAATGGATCGTCACCGGCGGCACTGACGCCACCGGTCTTGGGCTTTTCAAGGTTCCTCTGGAGGGCGGATCACCGGTGCGCCTGGTCAGCGGCCCGGCACTCAATCCAGTGTGGTCTCCGGATGGAAGCCTGATCGTCTATGCAGGTACAAATGTGAGCACCTTCGCTCCGCTTCTGGCCGTACGTCCGGACGGAACCAGCGTCAAATTGCCCGAGATCAGATTGCGGCGCCTGGGCGAGCGAGTCCGCTTTTCGCCGGATGGCAAGAATCTGATCTACATGCAGGGACTGCTCGCATCGCAGGATTTCTGGCTGCTCGATCTTGCCTCGATGAAGTCGCGCCCCCTCACCAGGCTGCAAAACCGTGCCGCCATGCGGACGTTCGACGTCAGGAGCGACGGGAAACAAATCGTCTTCGACCGCTTACGCGAAAACTCACAGGTCGTGCTGATCGATCTTCCCCAGCAATAGCTTGGGCCAATAGCGAGCAGTGGCAGTTCCTGACGATTCCAGTCGGAGTGAGCAGATCGTCTTTGGAATAAACAGGCGCCCCGAGCCGCGTGAGTTGCCCAGGAGACACTTGTGCCACTCGCCGCCAACGATTCGAAGTGAGCGTCCTTGTCCCCACGAAACTCCGTTCCTCTTCTTGATGTTCCTTCCCTCGCACTGCCGTGCCAGGCTTTCACGTATCGCCGCTGCGCGGCTGGGTGCTGGCGGATTCTGATCGACCGCTCCTGGACGGCTGGATTCTAGGCACTGGTGCTGAAACGGCACCAGTACCGGATTTTCCAGTCGCTACTCTGGAACTTCGGCCTTCCCTTAAACTTGTTATGAAGTATCTCCTTAATCAGAGGACGCGATGGGGAATTCCGGTAGCGGACGGCTGGTCATTCTCAGCGGACCGTCGTGTGTGGGGAAAACTCCGCTTTATAAGTCGTTCGCCAAGTTCCATCCCGAGCTACATCAGCGGTTGCGCAGGCTGGTGCTCTGGAACAGCCGGCATCCGCGGCCCGGTGAAGTGGATGGCGTGGATTATCACTTCCGCACACGAATTCAGATTGAGTCGCTGCGAACTGACAGCCGGTACGCGTTGATTGAAGTGCGCACGGACCTGCAAGCGCTGGATGTGGGGGAACTCGAATCTCTGCTGTCGGGCGGCGACGTTTTCTACGAGGGCAGCCCGTTTGTGGGATGCGCGCTGGAGGAGCATCCGCGACTGGCCAGGACGAACAAGCTCAGCATTTTTGTTTCGCCGCTTTCGAAGGAAGAAATTGTCTATCTGAAGGCGCCGGAGCGAAACGTGTCGCTGCCGGATCTGGTGACCGATATCATGCGGCGCAAATTGTTGCGGCGCGCCAGGCGGCAGAAGCAGGAGTTGTCGCTGAAGGATCTGGAAGACATTGAGACGCGCGCCGCAAGCGCCCATCGCGAGATGAAGCTGGCGTGGCGGTTCCAGCACGTGATTGCGAATCACGATGGCGAAGACAGCGACAATTGGGAGGCGTTCTATTATCCGATCGGCGACGCGCGAAAGGCGGTGGAGGCGCTGGCCGCGCTGCTGAAGGGCGAGGTGCCGGCGGGCGTGGAGAAGTGGGAAGAAGGGTTGGTGCCGTAGAGTTGATGTTGTTCCGCCGATTTGCGTGTCGTCCCGACGGGACTCGGCGCCTTTTTGTTGGGCCTACCCGGCACTGCCGTGCCGGGCTTTCATTTGCCGCCGCTTTGCGGCTGGTGCGGCAAGTTTTCTCGCGACAGGGGTTGTTTCACGAAAGCCGTATTTCTGCGGTGGTGGTCATTGCGCGCTTTGCGCGCAACCCCGGACGAGGGCGTCCGGGGCTACATTGATCTCCGGGGCTGGCATTAATCCACGTGCTCGCCTTCGGCGAAGCCGGGTTCGGCGGGCGGGAGGACGTCGCGTTCGCCGGCCATCCAGACATAGAGTGTGGGCAAGAGGAAGATGCTCATGACCAGGTCGGAAATCAGGCCTCCGACGATGACGATGGCGA
>CAYOUY010000285.1:0-49573 GCA_964407245.1 uncultured Acidobacteriaceae bacterium | reverse complement strand
TATCCGCGCTTAGCCTCCGGGGATTGCTATCTCTGATGCGAAGTCTAGCGAGATTTCACCTGCAAGTAGGGTCCGTCAAGAAGCTTGACGACCCCCAAGGCGTTGTGACGGCCGCTGCGTGCGTGCTTCGCTCTTTTCCGGCCAACTTCCACGCACTTCTTTGGACAATTGGGGAGCAACATGTCCCAAAGCAATGCGGTGGAGGTGTCAGAACTCAGTTTAGGCATGTCTACACTAGCCTTTTTAAGTACACTGCCGGAGATCCGCAGGCGAGTAGAGATTTTCTTGCAAGTGCATTCTTAGATTTTGCGCTGAATCAGTGGGACCGTGGATTCGTCACAGGCAATTTGCTACAGCGAATTCTAAGAACCGTCCCCAAGCGGTTTGTCACGCAGGCTGAGTTCGAAAAGCGCTTCGGAATCGGGAAGCGTTCAATACGCCGTGTGTTGGCCATGAAAAGAATCCGCACGATTACGATTCATACGGGCAAACAGAAGCACATGCTCATAGATCTCCAACAGCTGAACGAGTCCCCTAACGCACCTGGGAAGATCTTCAGGCTGCCAACCGCGGCTGCAGCGATTGGGATCACGGCGGCGGCCCTCAGTAAGCTGAGAGCATCTGGCCATTTTGAAGTCAAGCATCTTGTTAGGCGTGGATATCATGAGCGCGACATCAAGCAATTCATTGAGCGACTACTCGCCTTGAACCCCAACCCAATGAACAAGACCCTCCCCAGCGACTGCGTCACGGTGTATCAAGCTATGTGCGGGTATCACGGAACTGGTGAAGGCGGTACGAGCATCATTCGCGGGCTCCTATCCGGGGAATTGCGACCGTTGGGAAACGTAGACGGCACAGTTCGAGGACTATTTATTTCTCGGGCGGAATTTCAGCAGTTCGGCAAGAACGAACGTGCTCGCCAGAATGGCAACGCGAGAACAGCTTCGGAGGTCGCAAAAGAAATACATTGCGCAAAGCAATGTGTTCGTGGGCTCGTTGAGAGCAGATTACTTGATGGTTGGAATACGCCGACAGGATTGCGCATCTCAGAACAGTCCATCGCTAGGTTCAAAAGGGAATATATATCACTGATTTCAATAGCGCGGGAAATCGGAAGCAGCCCGCGAGCCCTGAAGCGACATTGCGCAGCAAAACACATTCCTGTGGTTGTTTTGAAATACCGGTATCAGGAAAGCGAACAGAGGTTTGTTAGCGTAAAGGACCGAAATGCAGTATTGTGTTTTCGGCCAATGCGCCCGTGGAACAACGCACAAATGGCTAAGCGAAAACAGACAAACAGCACAGTATCATCGGTGACAATGGGTACTGCCGTAGAGTTCAAGAACCGAGCCTCATAAATTGCAGGTCAGGGGATGGACAGCAGTGAGGCCACAGGCTCAAGCAGCTGGAAGACGAGAATCGCAAGCTGGCGTTGACGAAAATTTAAGGATATGCATCAAAGTTTGGCGGAATTTTCAGCATATCCGCAACTAAATTTCAGCTTTTTTCGAGCTCGATCAGAATAAGTGTTTTAAATATGAACGCACTGAGTTTCACGTTTTATGCAAACGCACACAGAGGAGCCTTAGACACCTTCACGCGCGAGGGCACGCGCACCACACAATCTTTGCTTCGAAGAAATTCTCTACGCGCGCAAGAATCTCGGGTGCGCTTTTGGATTCGTAGATTTCCTTCCGCAGGTGGGCGCCCCCGGGGACGCCGTGGGTGAACCAGGAGGCGAATTGCTTCATCTTGCCGACGGCGTCGGGGAGTTCTTCTTCGATCAGCATCTGGAAGTAGGTGCGGATCATCTGGTAGCGGTCGGCTTCGGATGGCTCGTCGTAGAGTGTGGGACCGGATCTTTGATCCGGTCGGGCTGGGCGCGGCCCAGCGGGTTCGATGCCACGCGAGGCCGCTCCATCCTGGTCAGGACATCCAGCCGAGCGTTGCTCGGTCTGGCCGGGTCTTAGACCCGGCCCCACATGGGCATTGCCTGGGCGGAGGAATGCCTCCACCCCTACACGAGCATCTCCGATCCCCGCGCAATATTGCTGGATCTGGCGGAAGATCCACGGATTTGACGGCGCAGTGCGGCCGATCATCACGGCGTCGCAGCCGGTTTGCGTGACCATGGCGCAGGCGTCTTCCGGCGTGCGGATGTCGCCATTGCCGATGACGGGAATCTTCACGGCGTCTTTGACGGCGGCGATCCACTCCCAGCGCGCGTTGCCGCTGTATCCCTGCTCGCGAGTGCGGGCGTGCAGCGCCACGGCACAAAGGCCGCAGCTTTCGGCCAGCTTCGCGAGTTCGACGCAAATGATTTCTTCGTCGTTCCATCCGGCGCGGAATTTGACGGTGAAAGGAATCTTCACTGCGGCGCGGACAGATTCGAAGATCTTGCCGATGGCCGGAAGATCGCGCAGCAGGCCGGAGCCGCCGTTGCACTTGACAACTTTCTTCGCGGGGCAGCCGAGGTTGAGATCGACCAGATCGAAGCCGAGGCCCTCGACCATGCGCGCGGCCTCGGCCATCACTTGCGGATCGCTGCCGAAGAGCTGGGCCGAGATCGGGTGCTCGTCTTCGTAGAAGTGCAGGTAGCGCTGGGCTTTCCTGTCTTTTGACCGCAGAACGCCGTCGGCCGAGGTGAATTCGGTCATGATGAGGCCGCAGCCGCCGAGGTTGCGGATGAAGCGGCGGAAGACGGTGTCGGTGACGCCGGCCATGGGCGCGAGAACGGTGGCGGGAGAGATCGAAACGGCGCCGATTTTCAGGGAAGACGGGACGAGTTTGAGCGAGGTTTGGCGGACAGGAGCGTCCGCCGCACACATGCTCGAGTTGTCCCAAAACTTCCTCATCGTCGAAAAGCACCTCAGCGGCTAAAGCCGCAGGCTAGCTTGGGGCCACAATCGGCACGACTAAAGTCGTGCCCTTCCCGGTCCACCCCGTCGAGCTGACTGTACTCATTCTAGCCGAGGCGCAAAGCAAAGCCCCCGCCGGGGCGAGGGCCTGATTTCTGATCCGCGAGAATTCGCGTTAATCCACGGTGACAGGAGTTACTTCTTGGCCGTTTCGGCCTTGGCGTACTTGCGGCGGAAGCGCTCCACGCGGCCGGCGGTGTCGACCAGCTTCTGCTTACCGGTGAAGAATGGGTGGCAGTTCGAGCAGATTTCAACCGAGATGTCGCCCTTGTGAGTGGAGCGAGTCATGAAAGTGTTGCCGCAGGCGCAGTGCACGCGGACTTCGTTGTACGCGGGATGAATGGCTGCTTTCATATTCGTCTTGCCCCTTAGAGCTAGGTTTACCCGTTACGGCTTCTTTACCCAAGGCTTACTGGTGGGTTCCGATCACGCTGGCGAATATTTGATTCTACCGGATTCGCAAAGGATTCGCCAGCTCCGCCTTCTACAGGAATCCCTCAGAACTTGAACTGGTACGAAACCTTTACGAAAAACTGGCGGCTGTCGTTCATAAGGCCCGTGGGCGTGTTCGCGATGAGGCCGGTGAAGGGATCCGGGGCGAGGCTGCGATTCAGGTTCTGCAGGTCGCTGTTGTAGCCCACGTAGATGGCCGTGCCGGGATGAACAAGATAAGTGATCAGGAAATCGACGTTGAATTGTTTAGCTGTCGTCAGGTACGTGTAAGGAGACAACGTGTAAGGAGACGCAGTGCTGGGCGTACCGGCCAGCAGGCCGTTGTATTGCAGGATGACGCGGGTCGAAAGCTGCGGCGTGAATTGCCAGTTCCACTTGCTGCGGATAATGTGGTCGCTGAAGACGCCGCGACCGGCGCCCGGATTGTGAGGTTGAACGAGAGGGTATGTTCCATCGCCGGCTCGCAGCCGGTCGAAGAGATACGTGTTCTCGATTTTCAGCGGTTTCATCGGCCGCAGCGTGAGGGCGGCCGTGGCCGTGTCTTGCCTTGCCAGGAACGGGTGGTTGTATGGCGCTGCGTGAAACGGGATGGGCGGCGGCAGAGCCACGAAGTCGACTCCGTCGCCCCAGTAGTAGCCCGCGGCCAGTGTGACCTTCTTTAAGTATCCGGTTTGAACGTTCGCGCCGCTGGTGTGTTCGTGGTAATCCTGGCTGCGGTTGCGGCTCGGGGGACAATATAGTGAGAAGCCGAGAAAGCAGAAATCCTGCGGACGAAGCCGCTCGAAAAATTCCTCATAAGGCCGGAGAAAGAAGACGGTCTGCCCGCGACCTTGCAGCGCAAAGTAGGCATATGAGTCGTTGTCCAGGCGCAAGCCGGTGTGGTCAAAATCGTCGCGGGCGTAAACCGACGGCCCCCAGTCCACAATCCATCCATGCTTCGGACGAAAGCGATAGTCGACGGTCTGCACGCTCTCGCGGATATCCACTCGGTTGATGAAGCCGGGAATGGTGACGAAGCCGGGAGTAATGTCGTTGTAGATGCCGTCGTAGCTGAAGTGCAGCCCGTCACGCCGGAGTTCGACGCGGTCGGCGGGACCGGCATAGTAGTTGAAGTTTCCGCGATTGCCCGAGCTGAACGGGTATAGATTGGCTTCGCAGTTCAGGTTCAGATTGCTCGAGCTGGTAACGGCCTGGCCATCGAGAACCCAATTGTGGCCGAACTTAAGGTGCGCATCGCCGCCGCCGATGCGATTGAACTCACCCGTAGTGGGACATTCCCAGTCGGTGTACAGCAGACCGACACTGGACTGGCGGAAAATGTCGCGGCTGGCGCGGGCGATGGTGAAATATCCGCGCATGCCGGAGTAGGGGCTGGAATCGCGGACGGCGAGCCCGGGGCTGCGATCGTCCGATGACATGAGGCCGACCGAGTACGGGCCGTCTTTGCCGGTGAGGCGGATGCCGGCCGAGGGATCACCGATGCTGCGGGTGAATAAAAGGTCGAGCGGAGTGCGAAAGAAGTCCTCGTTCTCGAGGAAGAACGGACGCTTTTCCGGAAAGTAGACGGCGTAGCGCTGATTCACCGTGATCTGCGGGTCTTCGGATTCGATCTGGCTGAAGTCGGGATTCGCGGTCATATCGACGACGAAGTGATCGCGGATGACGAACTTCGCATCCATGCCGGGCTGGCCCTGCAAGGTGGCATTCTGAAAGTAGGGATTGGTTGGGTCGCGCGTGTCGAGCGCGCGATAGCCGCGCAGCAGGCCATAGGGCATGAGCTCAATGTCTCTGCCGGGTGAAATTCCCTCCAGGCCGTAAAGAGTCGCGGCCTGGCCGAGGCGACCCTCGACCTTGTAGGAAATGTGCGGCCAGAAGGAATCCTCCGTTTTGCGCGTAATTCCCCGATACAAGATGATGCCCCAGACCTGCTGCTTGGTGGCAGGAAAGCGGAGACTCTTGAACGGAATCGCGATCCAGACCACGAATCCGCGGTCGGTCACTCTGCCGCGCGAATCCCAGACCGTATCAAAGGAAGTGTCGAAGTGGCCGCCGGATTCTTCCTCGCGCGAGGCCTCAGTCCAGATCGCGTCCCATTGCACGCCGAGCGGCGTCGTCTGAAAGGCATAGGCCCGGCGGCGATCGTGAAAAGTGTCGAGAATAATTTCGACCTGGTCGTCGTCGTAGACGTCTTCGCGGGGCGACATGCGGGCCCGTACCTGGCTTGGGTTGTCGAAGCAGACGAAAACGACGTAGAGATTTTTACGGTCATAGCCAAGGTAGGCGTCGGTGGGCTCGGAAACGCCTTCGCCGTCGTGAGGATTGCGTTGCGTGAAGCCGGTAACTTTCGCCATTTGCAACGCGATTTCGCCCCGAGGCGCCATGGTCAAGAAGTCTTCGAGAGAAGGTGCTCGCTCGAGGCGCGGGATGGTGAGCGCGGGAGGTCCGAGCTGCGACTCTCGCATTGCCGTGCCCGTAGGTGACGCTTGTGCTTTGTTCTGGGCGCGAGCCGGCAAGGCCGTGATCGCTATGGCACATAGCGCCAGCGACGGAAACAGACGTGTGAATAGAAATTGTTGAAACCGGAGGCCCAGTTGCGACCGCACGCCCGCCCTCGCCTAATCCTCGCCGCTGCGCGCAAAGAGGAATTGAGCAAGATACACCACGGCAGAGCCTGACAAAACAGAAAAAAGATGTTATCCGGATTGCCGAACAAGATGCGGCTGCCCGGCGGGCGGAACGTCTAGCCTTATTCGAACAGAGAACGGGGCAGTCTGCGATTGCCGGATGATCGACATGAGCGTTCCGATTCGCAGTTCCGAGTGGTTTGGAACGGGAATCGTAATCGTGGTGTTCTCCGTCCGTTTCTGCATGACGATGTGACTGCCGCGTTGCCGGACTTCGACGAATCCATGTCGGGCAAGAAGAGTGCACACCTCGCGCCCGGAAAGGACGCGCAGCTTACCCAACCTCAACCTCAAGTCGAGTTACGAATACTTCCGAGTGAAGACGCCGTTTAATCTCGCTCGGGTCGGCTGTTTCAAAGAACAACTCGACTGCCTCCTGGAGATTCGCACGGGCCGCCTCGATTGTTTCGCCTTGGCTGGCGATATCGAGCTCCGGGCAAAGACTGACATACCCAGCGCCATCGCGCTCAATAATCGCTGTCAGTTGTTGAGTCTGTTTCATAGGATTTAGTTCGCCATTACATTTTAGAACAGCGACGCTTGCCGGCGGTTGGGCGTGATCTTGAAATGCTCGTAGGCCAATTGCGTCGCGACGCGGCCCCGCGGGGTGCGGTTCAGAAATCCGATCTGCATGAGGAAAGGCTCGTAGATCTCCTCGATGGCGTCCGGTTCCTCGGCCAATACGGCAGCCAGCGTGTTCACGCCCACCGGTCCGCCCTGATATTTTTCGATAATCGTCAGCAGAAGGCGCCGGTCGACTTCGTCGAAACCGTACTGATCGACTTCGAGCATTTCGAGGGCGGCCCTGGCCGTGGGGGCGTCGATCTTACCGGCTCCGCGCACTTGTGCGTAGTCGCGCACTCGCCGCAGAAGGCGGTTGGCGATGCGTGGCGTGCCCCGGGAGCGGCCGGCAATTTCTCGCGCGCCGGCATCGTCAATCGAAACTCCCAGAATTTGCGCCGACCGGTCGACGATGACCTGCAGGTCGTCGGGAGTATAGAACTCCAGACGCAGCACAATGCCGAAGCGCGCCCGCAGCGGCGACGAAATCAGACCAGCGCGCGTAGTTGCACCCACAAATGTGAACGGCTTTACCACCAGCGTGTGAGTGCGCGCCGACGGTCCCTGCCCGATGATGATGTCGAGTTTGTAGTCTTCGAGAGCGGAATACAGCAATTCTTCTAAAACCGGCTGCAGACGGTGAATCTCGTCGATGAAAAGAACCTGTTTCTCCCGCAGATTGGTGATGATGGCGGTCAGATCGCCCTTGATTTGCAATAGCGGCGCGGCCGTGGGCTGAAAATGCACTCCCAACTCGTTGGCAATGATGTTGGCCAGCGTCGTCTTGCCCAGCCCCGGCGGGCCGTAGAGCAGCACGTGATCCAGAGCTTCGCCGCGCGAACGCGCTGCTTCGATGGCGACCGCAAGATTTTCTTTTACTTTGTTCTGGCCGATGAATTCACCCAATCGCTGCGGCCGGAGCTTTAACTCAAAAGAGGAATCGTCCTCGACCGGCGCGCCCGACACCAGGCGCTCGCGGTCGTAGTCCAGGTTGGGATTCTTCGCAGTAGCCACTGGCGCGATACTACCAGTTCCCGGTTGCCCATCGCCAGATCGAAGTTCGCGTCGTTTCGCGGAATCACCTCTTTCCTTGCCGTTCAGAAGTGGATTCTTCAACAAGGCATTTGGCGTTTTGTAGCTGCTGTGCGAGAATTCCGCCCGAATCCCATGGAGGAAAACCAAATGCTCAAGCGAGTGTCCACAGTTCTCTTGTGTCTGCTGATTGCGGCTGTCGGTGTAACGGGCGTGGCGCAGACGAAAAAATCTGCCGGACCTGCTCCGGACAGAGCTTACCTGCAGAAGATATGGGATGCCTGGTCAACTCTCGATCCGGCCAACGCTGCCAAGTTCTATGCCCCGGGGCCGCACACGTTTTTTGACATTGCGCCGCTGAAGTACGGCAGTTGGGACGAATACGAAAAAGGCTCCAAGGCTGTGATCGCGGGCTACAAGAGTGCAAAGTTTACGGTCAACGATGACGCCGTGATTCATCCACATGGGGATCTGGTCTGGGCTACAGCGACCGTGGCGGACCAGATGACCACGACTGCGGGGAAAGTGGAGATGGGCAATTTCCGCTGGACGGTGATTTTCGAGAACGAAGACGGCAAGTGGATGATTGTCCATGAACACATTTCAGCGCCACTGCAGTAGTTCGTGAGGCTGCGGTTGATCACGCGCCTCGCGGATCGCTCTTGTTTGTGAAGCATGTCGTGAAGAACAATTTCGATTACCGCCGTAACGGCAAGTAACCGAGACATTGGCCCCGCGCCCGGGTTAGTATCTGGGAAAGTGGGGGATTCCAAATGCATTCTCGTCTCGTGACCTTTGCCGCTATTGTGCTCGGCAGTATCGCCTGGGGACAGGCGCAGTCCACTCCGGCGAGCGGCGCGCCGTCGTCCGCGCCAGCTCCAGCGCCGGCCTCATCTTCGGCACAGCAATCCATGCCGGGCATGGACATGTCGGGACACGACATGTCGAACATGAAAGGCACGGCAATGGACAACGACAAAGATGCTGACAGCGACGCCGGCGCTCACGCCATGCACTCCATGGAAGGTCACATGGACATGGGCCCACACATGAAGATGACGGCCCTGCGACAGCCGAAACCGGGAGACGCAGAGCGGGCGCAGAAGATCGCCGAGGAAGCACGGCAGGCATCGGAAAAGTACAAGGATTATCACGCGGCGCTGACCGACGGATTCGAGATCTTCTTACCGAACGTCCCTCAGAAGATGTACCACTTCACGAATTACAAGTACGGGCGGGAAGCCTTCTGGCATTTCAACCCGGAGCGTCCCACGTCGCTGCTCTACGAAAAACATGGGGACGACTACAAGCTGATCGGCGTGATGTACACAGCGCCGAAGCGCCTGACCGAAGAGGAACTCGACCAGCGCATCCCACTGAGCGTGGCGCAGTGGCATGAGCATGTGAACTTCTGTGCGCCACCGGCGAGTATGCCGCGGGAAGAAAAACGGGAGAAGATGCTGGGGCCGAATGCGCTGTTCGGTTTGAAGGGATCAATCACCACGCAGGAAGCGTGCGACGCGGCGGGCGGAAGATTCATTCCCATCGTCTTTAACTGGATGGTGCACGTGTATCCGTTCGAGAAGGATCAGGCGTCGATCTGGTCGGTGTCGCGGCAGCACGGCGACGCCGATTAGGCGTCGACAGATTGCACGTTAGATATCTCAGCCCGGTGGGGAAAACAAGGGGCCTCGGGATGGCCGCGCCGCAACTCCGAAATCCCCACTCAAGCCAAAACCAAGCTTGAGTGGGGCACCCCGGCCTTTCTTATGCTGCGGCTCCGGCCTGCATGGGCCGCTGCAGGCGGCTGGTGATGGCGTTCCGCATTACGCCGATCATTCCCATCTGGAACAGTAATCCGACATAGGTTGCGGGCGGGAACGCCGTGCCCTGCACCTTGGGATCGAACACCTGTGCTGGCGTGAGCAACGCCAGCATCCAGCGGCTGGCATCTTCCGACGAAACGCTGGCCAAACCGGTCAGGACGGCCGCGGCGGAGTAGTACAGACCCAGGAACAACACTCCCTTGACAACCGGCTGACGCAGGCGCGTGAGCATGCACCACTGCAGAAAGAGCACATCGCGCGTTACGAAAACCAGCACGATCACGAGGCGAATCGCGGCTGACTGGAGCGTCGTCAGATCGAGCGGGAGAGCATGATCCCATGCCAGCAAACCCCAGATCATGAGTGCATAGGCCACCACTGCGGAAATTCCCAGCCAAGGCCAGGGAAGACCGTCGTCGGCGAAGACCGCGGACGTGCCGGTCGCGCGTCTGCGCTGCCAGACCTTCAGGCGCTCTTGCGGAGTGAGCGTGGCCAAGCCCATCAGGAACAGAATCAAGCCGTTCATGGCGACGGCGAACAACGCCACACTTTCGGCATCGCGAAACCAGCCGACTCGTCCTGCGGGGCCGAGGGAATTGATCGGGCTGAGCAGGGCGTAAATGAGGAAGTTGAGAAACGCGGCGCATCCAATCGCCTGCCAGCGTGACAGCGGGCGAATTTCTGGATAATCGCGCTTGAGGTTGCGAATCAGCATCAAGGCCAGCCACGCGCTGAAAGAACCGCACAGGAGCACGTTCATCAGCAGCCAGGGAACGGCGTGGCCAAACAAGAGCGGAGTGACTTTGTGCATGGAAGAAGGATCCAGGCCAAGAAAAACAAAGATGCCGGTCAATGGACTCATTGCAGCCAGTCCGGGCAGACCGCTGGTACGCATTCCGAACGTACCGATCGTGAGCAGATATAGCGCCAGCGCGCCGATCAAACCGACGCCACGCGTTCGACTTTCGAGCAGAGTGGAAAGCCACATGCCGCCGAGGCCGAGAAACAACGATGTAACCGCGAGAAAAACGAACATCGAAATTACAGCGCTAAACGGAAGCCCGCCCGCTAGTCCAGCGATAAACGTGATGGGCGCGGCGCAAAGGACTGCGAAGTAAATCAAAACCGGTTCGCCCAGGAGTTTTCCGATGAGAATTTCTGCCGGAGTGAGACGCGTTGTGCGCTGAAAGTCCCAGGTCTTGCGATCACGCTCGCCTGACACCGACTGCGCACAGGAAAACAACGCCCAGAAGGTCAGCGCGACGCCTTGCAGCCCAACCAGCCAGCGGTAGAACAGTAGCCAGGTTTTGGTGGCGGACTCTCGCTGCAGATCATCGAAGCGTTGCTGCCATGCCTGGGTGCCGTAATTTTGCAAGCCAAGGCGAGCATTTTCCAGCAGGCTTTGCTCATAGCTCCAGCACGCGAGGCCAAGCAGTAGACACATAACAACAATGACTGCCGCGACCGTAATGGCCCGCACCGAGCGCAGTTCGGCCCGGCGGTGACGCAGAAATTCAGGGTTGGTCCAGATTCGTGGCATCACATCACCTCGTGGGTCGAGAGCTTCATGTAGAGCTCTTCGACCGTCTGCTTCACTTCGCCGAACGACGTCACTTGCACGTTGGCCTGAACCAGGGCCGCAAGAACCGGCGCGAGGTCTTCTTCCGCGCCGCTAAAACCGAAGCTTCCCGCACGAGCGGTGAGATTGACGCCGGAAACCCTTGCATCTTTTTTCAGGTTCTCTTCGACCGCGCCAAGAGAGTCGCCACTCCAAGTTAAGCGCACCAGCCGCGTGGAGGCTGCCGCCGCGGTCACTTCTTCGATGCTGCCGCTACGCACCATGCGGCCCTTCTCCATGATCCCGATCGAAGTGCAGAAGCCCTCCAGTTCGGTGAGAATGTGCGACGAAATCAGGATGGTTGCTCCCTGATCGCGCAGCGACCGCAGCAGGTTGCGTAATTCAAGACGGGCTTTGGGATCAAGCCCGGAGGCCGGCTCATCGAGGAGCATGACTTTTGGGCGATGAATGATGGCGCGGGCGATGCCGAGCCGCTGCTTCATGCCGCGCGAAAGGCCGCCAATCATGGCGTCGCGCTTTACCTCCAGATTTACTTGCGCAATCACCTCGGTGATGCGTGCGGGAATCTCGTCCTCGGGCATTTTGTAGGCGTGCGCGAAGAAATCGAGATACTCCCAGACCTTGAGATCTTCGTACACCGCGAAGAAGTCGGAGAGATAGCCGATGTACTGCTGCGCGCGCTCCGGTGCCTGCGCGACGTCGACTCCTGAAATCAGAGCGCGTCCAAGCGTAGGAGCGAGCAAGCCGCACGCCATGCGGATGGTGGTTGTTTTGCCGGCGCCGTTGGGGCCGATGAGGCCGAAGATTTCTCCCTGTGGAATCGTCAGAGTCAGATCATCGACGGCCAGCACGTTGTCATATTCCTTGCGGAGGTGAACAAGTTCAATCACTGGTGTGTACGCGTGAAAGCGCCTCCCGGCATGCGAATCCCCCGCCCGCGACTAAGGTCGCAAAGCAGGCCTTCCAAAACAAGTTACAAATATTGACACCGTAGAGTACGGAACAGATGCCGGGCCGGTTCCATTCAAATAGCAGAGTGCTGGAGCAATGATCCCCGGCGTTCGGCGTGCATTGTAAAGTTTTTTCACAAAACACATGTTCTATGTTCCACATATGGTTCTTTCGTGGAACGTGCTGAGTGGGAATTCTTGCTACCGGAACGCGGAGAGGTGCGTCCAAGAAAGTGTAATCACACACCGCAATGCCGGGAACTTTCTGAACGGCACCTGCGTAGATAAGAACAGTAAAGATTAATGCAGTGACGGGACGGTCAGCCCGAGGTGATCTGGGCGTCCTGATTACAAGATCCCGATTACGAGATATCTTGCGGGGTTTGGGGATTCTCTCACGCTCGGTTTGGCGGCCCAGGTGAGAAAACCCCCATCGTGGCAAGGCAGGCTTGGGGCCTGTCTGCTCAACCCCGGCGGCAGCATTGTAGGCGATTCGCGGGAAAACACAAGAGTTTTCTGGCGTTGTCGCGAGCCGGGCCGCCCCAACCGCTTCCCGACGCACATTCGGGAAAGAAAAAGGAGCAGCTTATGAAGTTCGCGACAGTTTCGAAGAGTCTGATCATGGGGGCGGCTTTGTTGCTGGCCTCGAGCGCATTCGCAGCCACGAAGGCCAATCTGCAGTTGAGCAATGCAGCCACCATCAGCGGAACCAAGTTGAATGCCGGCGACTACAAGCTGGAGTGGGACGGCGCCGGCCCGAACGTCGAAGTAAGCGTGTTGAAGGGCAAGAATGTGGTGGCCAAGGTACAGGGCAAGCTGGTTGACCTGGAGAAGCCAGCGGCCGCTGACTCGGTCGTGTTCACCACGGGTGAGAATGGATCCAGTTCGGTTGCCGGAGTACGCTTCAACGGCAAAAAATATGCCCTCGATCTCAGCGGATCCGATGGAATGACGGGCGGATCGAGCAAGTAATCGTCAACCTGCAAGTGAGCTGAAGAATTAATCTGAGGAATCCAAGGGAGCACATCAGGTTGCTCCCTTATTTTTGCCGGCGCGCCGTGGTGAAGTTACTCAGTTGGGTGAAGCCAGAACGTCGTCGTAGTAGTTGATCAATGCCCGCCGTGGCGGCGTTTTCCATCCCTTCAGCGGTACTTTCTGCTCGACCGAGGTATTGCCAACCATGCGCGCTCTCCCCAGAAAAAATGCTTTTCCGTCCGCCATCTCGACGTAAATGGGAACCAGCATGCGGAATTTGTCATCGACGCCGGATTGAGTGACCTTGAAACTCATCACCACATCGCCATCGGCGCCCGTGGCGAACGTGGCGTTGAACTGATACGACGGCAACTGCGTGCCATAGACGTATTCGTTGAAGAACCAGTCCATCTTGTGGTTGCCTTCCATGTCCATTTCTCGCGTCATGTGTTTTTCGACCAGGGCCTGGAACTCTTCCGTGGTGGCGGACTTTCCGGCGTAGGTTTTCACGAAATCCTGCATGGTCTCCTTGAAATGCTGGTCCATGGTCTGGTTGCTCCACATCATGAACTGGAGCATGTGAAGAATGTAGGCGCCCTTGGGATAGATGAGGCGGCGTGTGGTTTGAAAGCCGGTACGCGAATTGCTGGCGCGGTAGCCCATGGTGAGCGGGCCGGCGTCGATGGCACGGAAGCCCTGCGCGTCGCGCTCCAGCAGCAACTCCCGTTCATCATTCCAGAACTGAATGAATTTCTTCGGATCTTTTTCGATCATCAACAGGTACAGCGATGCCGACATGTCGGCAAAACCTTCGCTCATCCACTGGTCGCGGCCGGAGCTGAATCCTACCGTGTGTCCCCACCATTGATGGGCGATTTCGTGCGGCGTGACGACTTTCCAGTAACCACGATTGCCCCAGTCCATTCTGAGCTGGTGCCGAACCGTGTCGTCGAAGTAATAGCAGATGGGAATCCAAACCAGTTCTGGCCAGGACTGACCGAAATTGCAGGCGGTCTGTTGGGTGAGTTGCAGGTGCGTGAACAACGACGGCCCGAAGTACTCGGTGTAAAGCGGGACAGCCAGTTCTGCCTCCGCGAGGGCCTTTTTGTTCAGTGAGGTTGTGTCCATGGATCCTAACGCAACTCCAGCACCGATGTGGGAACCTTGGGTAGGCAGAACGTCCCCGCTGGTTGCACGCTTCAGGCTTTCGACCCAATCAGGCGGTTCTGAATTAGCGTAGGACTCGATGGAATATTCGGGCTTGGTGAGCTTAGCCTGTTCCACCTTGAATTTGCCGAAGCTGAAGCCCGCCACGTCCTGGGGAGTTTCGCTCTTCCAGACCGTTACGTTCTGGCCGCCTTGGTCGCTTTCGCTCACGAGCACGCCGGTAGCCGCCATTTTCAGGCCTTTGGGAATGCGGAAGGTCATGTCGTACATCACGTATTCGCCGAAACGAGCCCCGGGATTGTTGGGATACCAATCATCGCGGGCCACAGGAAAGTAATTTCCTCCGCCTTCGTTGCTGACGGCGTCCTTTCCGGCATAAGTCGTCGCGACGCTAATCTGCTCTTTGGCTGCAAGTGCTTTGGGCAGGATGACGGCGAAGTCGCCATCGTCATTCTTGTCTTCCTGGATGAACGACAAAGGTTGTCCGTCGGCGGTTACGCTCTGCACGCGCAAAGGCCGGAAGAGGTCGAAGGGAACGACGCGCAGGCCATCGCGCCGCGCGACCAGCGTGGTGGTCGCTTTTCCCGAGAGGCTGCCACTTTTTTCGAAAGTGGCTTCGAGTTGCTGGTGCTCGATCTTGTAGGGTTTACCCGCAACACGCTTCCCACCTTCATGCGAAAGGCTGAATGACGCCCACTCGCCCCATTTCATTTCGTCGTACGTGCGAAAGCTGACCTGGTTCGAACCCCAGTTGGGATCGATCTCGTAAATCTCCTTATCGTTGTAACGCTTGCCGTGGATGAAAGCGATGAAGAAGTCGCGCGGCTCGGGGCTGAGCACTTCCTCCAGCAGGCGGAGTTCAAGATTGTTCTTGAGCTTGTGGCGGGTCGTGTTCTGACTGTCTTTCAGCAGTCCGGCGTCGCAGCCGCCCGTGGCGGGAGTGCCGGCCTTCTTGATCTCGTCATAAGTCGAGTCGGTGAAGCGCAGCACCAGATGCTGGAATTTTTCGTTGAACTCATCTTCTTTCGTGAGCAGTTTCAGGCTTTTGCGTTCGGTGTCTGTAGGAGGATCGAGTAAGAACGTGCCGTCGCCCATGAACACCGCGCCGGTCACTTTGCCTTCGACTGGTGCCGTAAAGCAGACCGTACCGGAGTGCAGGCGAAATTTTCCCGCGTCGCGCACCAATTCGAAGTTGCTGACACTGACCGCCTCGCCGCTCAAAGTCAGATTCCGCAAGGCCTGATACGTGGGATCAGAATTCGGGCCGGGCGCGGCAGTCTGGGCATAAGCGACGTGGCCGCAGAGAAGCACGATCACGGCAATAAACGCGACAAGTGCAGACGTAACTCTGGTTGGAGACACTGCGGCGGCGTGGCGAGCGCGGAAAAGAGACGACACGGAGCCTCCTCTGGGGGAAGAGGAACGCTCATTATGCGCATTTTGTGGGGAAATGCAAGGGCCGGGAGCACCGCCCGCGCGACTCGAGACTTGCAGTCGAGCTGCGCTCGACGGGCGGAGGAATGCCTCCGCCCCTACACGAGCATGAAGCTGAGTTGCACTACTGGGCTGGCAGCTTCTCCAGTTCTGCATTCAGATGAACGTTGCTGCCGGCGCTGACCTTCAGCTTGCGCTCCCAGTCTTTGAATCCGGACTTCTTCACGGTGATGGTGTGGTCTCCTTCGGGCAGTTGCAAATCCGAGGGAGTATTGCCGACGAAGCTGCCGTCGACTTCAATATCGGCGCCGGTCGGGTTGGATTCCAGTTGGAGCTTGCCTGTTGTCGGGCCGGCGCTGGCGACGGCTGATGAAGCAGTAGCCAATTGTTGTGCTGCTGGTGGCTGCTGAAATTTCGCGATGTCGAGCTTCATGTCTCCGTTCACGTATGCCGTAATCTCGGTTCCCTTGGGGATCGTGATGTCCTTGCCGTGCATGAACAGAAAGAACGGCGCCGCGGGGAAAAACACGATGCCAGTCGCTACCATCCCGCCCACCATGGCTCCAGTGTGACCACCGCCCTTTAGATCCTTGACTGCACGCAGGGCTGCTTTGTCGCCGCTAGCTAGCTTCACGTAGTCAATGTTGATGTCGAGTTTGCCACCGCGAGCCATTCTTCGCTTGGGTTGGGCTTCAGTAACCGTCGCGAAGGCCAAGCCGCCTTTGGGAATGACCAAAACTCCGTTAAGCGTGATGTCGTCAAGAACCTCAAAGTCGACGGTGTCTCCAGTGTGCGCATCGGCGGACGAAATTGTGCGGTTGATCCGGAGCCTGACCGGAGTGGAATCTTCGAGCACAAACCCTTTGTTCGACGTAAAATCCGTCTGTGTGGGCTCGGCCTTCACAGGCTGTGGAGTTGATTGCGCCTGCTGAGGTGGCGCTGGGCTCGTCTGACCAGCTGCGAAGAGGGAGGCACACGAAAGGGCGAGCAATGCTAGGAAAGAAAAAGTTCTCTTCACCACGAACCTCCTGCGGGATCAGCATTCATGGGGGAGATGGGCCCGAGAACCCGTCATTATCCGCCTCGCTCGACTCCGTTTCAATGCGAATCTGGGTTCAACGATCGCCAGTCGCCTGGGCATCCCGAAAAAGAACGGGGAGCGCTTTCGCGCTCCCCTTCTCAGATTGCTACTGATGCTTGGACTTTACCGCTGAAATCAGTATTTCGGCACCTTGGGATCCACGCGGTCCGACCATGCCAGGATGCCGCCGGCCAGGTTGTGAACTTTCTTGAATCCCGCCTGCTGTAGAAAGGCGACGGCTTTGGCGCTGCGGCCGCCCATCTTGCAGTGCACGACGATCTCGCGGCTGGAGTCGAGTTCGTTGACGCGCTTGGGCAGATCGTTCAGCGGGATCAGATATCCGCCGAGATTGCAGATCTGGTACTCGTGCGGCTCGCGCACGTCGAGGACGAAGAGGTCTTCTTTGGCATCGAGCCGGCGCTTGAATTCTTCGACTTGAATCTCCGGAACCCCGCTGCCCACGGGCTTTTCCTCCCCACGAATGCCGCAAAACTCGTTGTAGTCTATCAGTTTTGTGATCGTCGGATGCGTACCGCAGGCTGGGCAGTCGGGATTCTTGCGCAGCTTCAGCTCGCGAAACTTCATGCCCAGCGCGTCGATCAGCAGGAGGCGGCCGATCAGCGGCTCGCCCGCGCCGAGTATCAGCTTGATGACTTCGGTGGCCTGCATCACGCCGACGAGGCCGGGAAGAATTCCCAAAACTCCGCCTTCGGCGCAAGAGGGCACGGCGCCTGGCGGTGGCGGCTCGGGATAAAGGCAGCGATAGCACGGGCCATTTTCGGTGGCGAACACGCTGGCCTGGCCTTCGAAGCGGAAGATCGATCCGTAGACGTTCGGCTTGCCGGTGAGCACGCAAGCGTCGTTGACCAGATAGCGCGTGGGGAAATTGTCGGTGCCGTCGGCGATGACGTCGAATTCGCGAAACAGTTCGAGCGCGTTGGCGCTGGTGAGTTTGGTGTCGAAGGTGCGCAGATTGAGATAGGGATTGATGGCCCTGAGTTTGTCGGCAGCAGATTCAAGTTTCTTGCGGCCTACGTCGGCGGTGGAGTGAATGATTTGCCGCTGCAGGTTGGTGTAGTCCACGACGTCGAAATCCACCAAGCCGAGCGTGCCAATTCCCGCGGCTGTCAGATACAGCGCGAGCGGCGAGCCGAGGCCGCCGGTGCCGATGCAGAGCACGCGGGCGGCTTTCAACTTCTGCTGCCCCTCCATGCCGACTTCCGGCATGATCAGGTGGCGCGAGTAGCGCAGGATTTCGTCTTTGCTCAACGTGACTGGAAGTTCGGTGGTGGTAGCCATAAGGTCCTCAGTTGATCTTTGATTGCCAGCTTGCGAAACGAGAAGACACTACCGACAGGGAGGGCAACAACAGCGCATGATGGCGACAGGTTCCATGATTCGAACTCGCAAAATCAGACTCGCGGGATCTCAACTCGCAAAGCCAGAATGTCGTTAAACCCCAGTCAAGCGGCGCCTCCGGCAATGGAAGGCACAATGGAGATGTTATCACCATCCTTGAGCGCGGTCCTTTCTTTCTGCAGGTAGCGGATGTCTTCGTCGTTGACGTAGAGGTTGACAAAGGCCCGCAATTTGCCGTCGTCGGTGTAGAGGTGCTTGCGCAAGTCGGGATGCTGGGCGATCAGGGCGGTCATTGCCTCGCCGACCGTCGTTCCCTGCACTTCGACGGAAGCCTGTTTGCCCACGTACTGCCGCAACGGCGTCGGAATGTGAATCTTGTTCATAGACTTACTGTAAGAGATGCAGCGGCCGTTGGGCAAGATTCAAGGGCGGGGCTTGGGTCTTGGGCGTTGGGTCTTGGGCGAGTGCACCGGGTGCGCTCAGAAATCCCCCGAGACCTAAGACCTTAAGACCCAAGGCCGCCGGGAAATCCGACTCCCACAAGTCACTTATCCTCCCCAGCGCAGGCCCCTACAATCGTCCCGGGAGAACTCCGATGACGATTTTCGATCCAACTCGCGGAAAAGTGATTGATGGCGGCGGACATGGCGGCGGAGTGCTGCGCCTGATCGGCCTGGGAATCGTGGCGTTCCTGCTGGTGATCCTTCTGTTCAGCTCGGTAACGCGCGTGGGCACGGGCCACGTTGGTGTGCTTACACTTTTTGGCAAGGTCACGGGCGAGGTCTTGGGTGAGGGGATTCACCTCATGAATCCGCTCAAGACCAACAACGAAATGTCGATTCAGACGCAGACGATCAAGGAATCGGCGAGCGTTCCTTCGAGCGAAGGCTTGATGATGGCGCTCGACACTTCGCTCATCTATCACCTGAATCCAGACCGGGCGGCGGAAGTGTTCCAAAAGATCGGTGCGGATTACGAGAGTGTGGTAGTCGAGCCGACGCTGCGGTCGGCCATTCGTGAATCCACGGCGTCGCACACTGCCAACGCTCTTTACACCGGGGAGCGCGAGATGGTTGCGAAGCAGATCCAGGAACAAATCACCAGCGAACTCAGCAAGCGCGGACTGACGGTGGAGAACGTCTTGCTGCGCGACATTCAGCTGCCGGCGACACTGAAGGCTTCGATTGAAGCCAAACAGCAGGCGGAACAGGAGGCCCTGGCGATGAACTTCCGCTTGCAGAAAGAAACGCAGGAGGCGCAGCGCAAACGCATCGAAGCGGCCGGCGTGCGCGACTTCCAGCAGATCGTGGCCCAGGGCATCACGCCGTCGCTGCTGGAGTGGAAGGGCATTGAGGCGACCGAAAACCTGGCCAAGAGCGCGAACTCAAAAGTGGTTGTCATCGGCAACAACAAGAACGGGCTGCCGCTGATTCTGGGACAGTAAACCGTGCCCAGAGCGGGTTCTGGGCATGGCTGCTGTGAGCGCGTCAGCAGGAGGCTGTTATGAACTGGACACGACTCGCCCTAATCACGCTGGGAACCGGGGTTGTGACTTCGCTGACCGATTGGTTCTTTGCCGGAGATTGGCTGCATCGCCGTTACACGTATCCTGAAGTCTGGCGGCAGGGTGTTGAAGCCAGAGCAATTGCGCTGACCAGTCCGTTGCCCTTTTTGACTTGCGGGGTTTTCGCCTGTGTGTGCGCCCGGTTGGGTCTTAACGCAATAGCGAGCGCCGTCAAATTGGCGGTTGCGGTTTGGCTGATCGGCCCATTGCCCCTGATGCTTACCAATGCCGCGTTCATGAAGCTGCATCGGGTGTTTGTGACTTCCTATGCCATCGGCTGGCTGATCAAGCTGGTGATCGTCGCCATCGCCGTCGGATGGTTTCTGCGCTGAAGCTCCACGGCAATCGGCAGCACCCGGGAATTGCTACCATAAGTCCGTGCCTAACTTGCTCGACGTTCGCCACCTCAGCATTTCATTCCCGGTAGAGGGCTCAAGTAGAGCCGCTTTGCCAGCGGCCGGACGAACGGGGGCATCCGTCGTTCCAGAGTCTGCGGCTGCCGTGCGCGACCTCAGCTTCTCGATTGCTCCGGGCGAAGTTCTGGGTCTGGTCGGAGAATCGGGGTCGGGAAAGTCGGTTACTTCGCTTGCCATTATTCGGCTGCTGCCGCCACAAGCCAGAGTTTCCGGCGAAATTCTTTTCGCGGAAAAGGGGACCGACCGCAATCTTGCTGAACTCCCGGACGATTCCCTGCGTCAGCTGCGAGGCTCGCGCATCGCCATGATTTTCCAGGAGCCCATGACGGCGCTGAACCCAGTGATGCGAGTGGGCGACCAAGTTGCCGAAGCCGTTCTCGCGCATCGTTCGGTCTCAAAGCGTGAGGCGTGGGAACGAGCAGTCGCTGCCCTGAATGACGTTGCCCTTCCCGATCCTTCGCGCCGCGCTCGTGATTATCCTCATCAACTTTCCGGCGGAATGCGCCAGCGGGTGATGATCGCCATGGCGATCGTGAACCGGCCGCAGCTGCTCATTGCCGACGAACCGACCACCGCGCTCGACGTCACCATTCAGGCGCAGATCCTCGAACTTCTGGCCGAACTTCGCGTGAAGTTCGGCCTGGCCATGCTTTTCATCTCGCACGATCTTGCAGTGGTTTCGCAAGTGGCCGACCGCATCGCCGTGATGTATGCCGGGAGCCTTGTTGAGCTCGGATCGAAGCGCGACATTTTTAGCGAACCCGCGCATCCTTACACGCGGGGCCTGCTGCATGCCGTTCCTGATCTCGAGACCGACCGCTCTCGCCCGCTGGAAACGATGGAAGGCACGGTGCCGTCGCTGCAGGCGCTGCCTGCGGGCTGCGCGTTTGAACCCCGTTGCGAGTTCCGCATTTCGGAATGCTCGCGGTCTCTTCCGCCTTTAGCGGAGGTCGCTCCGGGTCATTGGGCGCGGTGTCCGGTGGTGAACGTTCGGCACGAGGGATAAGGAAGCGAGCCCAACGCGCGGTTCGCGCGGCTCGCCCAGATCCTTCGCTGCGCAGGCTTTATTTGGTAAAAGCCGGCTGGCTCAGGATGACAAGCAACCTGAGCATTCCACCTCAGCCGGGCTTCGTCTATAATCGCCACTTTGTTCGGGGTCCGCTTGCGCATACTTCTGCTGAGCGACATTCACGCCAACCTTGAAGCGCTCGACGCCTGCCTGGCCGCTGCTCCACCGTATGACGTGGCAGTAAACCTTGGCGACATTGTCGGTTATGGCGCCAGCCCCAACGAGGTGACGGACCGATCGCGTGAGCTGGGAAACATTTTCGTGCGTGGTAATCATGACAAGGCAGCCACCGGCATTATGGACCTTGACGACTTCAATCCCATGGCCGCCGCGGCGGCGATCTGGACGCGCAACGAGTTGACGCCCGAAAATCTGGAATGGCTACGCGCGTTGCCCCATGGTCCCGTTCCCTTGCCGGATTTTCCAGGAGTGCAACTGGTGCACGGCTCTCCCAATGATGAGGACGAGTACGTGGTGTCGCTGGGCGACGCGCTGACCCCGCTGATCACCGTGGCATCGCCGCTGACCTTTTTCGGACACACGCACCTGCAGGGCGGATTTTTTGCCAATGGCTCCGCCGCCGACGGATTCCGCCCTGAATACAAGACTGTCGGCAAGGCGGAATCGGTCGCTTTGCAATTGAGGACTGCGAACCGGTATCTGATCAATCCAGGCTCGGTCGGCCAGCCTCGCGACGGCGACTGGCGCGCAGCGTTTGCCCTGTTCGACACCGAAGCACAGATCGTGCATTTCCATCGCGCGCCCTACAATTTGAAATCGGCACAGGATCGGATCTTTGAGGCGAAACTTCCGGCGCGCCTGGCGACGCGGCTGGCGGCTGGTCGGTAGACTCGGACATGCCTTCTCATTCTCCTCGCGGTGGTGAAACCAGATCGCTCTTTGAGTCCCGCGAGCATCCTCCTGAGCGCTATTTGGTCGCTCACAGCGACGGTGGCGCGCGCGGCAATCCCGGGCCTGCCGGGTACGGCGTTGTGATCAAGGACGAGTCGGGGCGCAAGGTGGCGGCGTTGAGCGAATATCTCGGCCACCAGACCAACAATTTCGCCGAGTACCAGGGATTGATCGCCGCTCTCGAATACGCGATTGAACATGGACCCAAGGCGCTGAAGGTGATCAGCGACTCGGAACTGCTGGTTCGCCAGATCAAGGGAATTTACAAGGTGAAGAACCCCACGCTGCGCGACCTGCACGCGAGGGCGAAAGAGCTGATTGCACAACTTGACTGGTTCTCCATCGGCCACGCCTTGCGCGAGCACAATCAGGAAGCAGACCGGCTGGCAAACGAGGCCATGGACAAGGGGATGGGACGCAGATGAACGACAAGTTTACGAACGACGACCCGGCACCGACAGTGTTATGGGGACCTTGTTGTTTTTGTGGACTTGATGTTAAGCCATCAGACGTTGACCCATGTCGAGTACAGGTCACAACGGCAGGGGGTAAGTGGCAGGTTTGGGTGTGTCATGCCGCTTGCTTCAAACAACGGATCACAAACCCAGCGGAGGCGCCGGGCTTTCTGGATCCCGCTCACTTCTAGAGAGCGGAGTCTCGGCTCACTCGGCGGCCGAGGTGTGATCGTGGACGATCTTCCATCCGTCGGCGAATTTGCGAAACACCAGCGTAAACAGGCCATGCGGAGTTTTGCCATCGGACATGGTCAAATGCCACTCGCCACGAACGAAGGCGGCGTCAGGGCCGAGTGCCTCGACACGCAGGTTGGAAAACTCCAGCCGGCCCATCTCGTGCCCGGGACTTTGATACCTCGCCTGGTAGCGATCCATGGTCTCCTGCCAGCCATGCCGTTCATTCGCACCGGAGAAGAACGTCAGGTTGGGAGATTTCCAGTAGCCCGTCATGAAAGCGTCGAGGTCGTGGTTGTTCCAGGCGGCCTGTTGTGCGCGCAGAACCTGCTCGACGGCGGATTTGGGATCGGGGGGAGCCGTATCCGCGGGCGATGTTTGCGGGAATGCGGCGATGGCAATCAGGCAAAACATAAGCGATAAACCGATCTGCCTCATGATTCTCCTCGGTCCAACAACCTCAGCCCGGCGCTGAAAGTGCGGGCAGGGACGATGCGTGCCGTCCCTGCGGGACTCGTTCCCAATTCCCATCTTCGCCCGGCACTCCCGTGCCGGGCTTTCACATACCGCCCCTTTGGGGCTGGAGGTTTTAGGCGAGTCGCCGGTTTCTTCCGCCAATGCTAATGTGATTCTTCGGTCGCCGGGGCGGTATCGGGCGTGTCGACTTTCTGGGCGACGGCATGCGGCATCGCGGGCGGAGGCTGAAAATTGCCAGCATCTTTCCCAGCCATTGCCACGGTCATGAAGTTCATCCAGATGGGCAGTGCAGCGTGCGCGCCGGTTTCTTTCGCCCCCAGAGATTTCTTTTCGTCGTAGCCGACCCAGACTCCGCAAGTCATTGCGGGCGTGAATCCCACAAACCACGCGTCGGTGAAATCGTTAGTCGTTCCGGTCTTACCAGCGGCAGGAAACGGCAGCTTCGCCGCAGCGACGGCTGTGCCATGCAGCACGACCTCGCGCAACATCGAAGTCATAATGCGAGCCGTGCGCTCGCTGATGACGTCCTTCACTTCGGGAAAATCTTCCTCCAGCACCCGGCCTTCGTAGTCGGTCACGCGCGTGATGTAGCGCGGCGTCACGCGCACGCCGTCGTTGGGAAAAACACTGTAGGCCGAAGTCTGCTCCATCAGTGTGATCTCGGCCGAGCCCAGCGCCACTGGCAAATACGGAGGCAGCTTCGAAGTGATGCCGAAGCGTGCGGCGTAATCAATCACAGTCTTGATGCCGGCTTTGTTGGCCAGCTTCAGCGCCGGAATATTGCGCGATTGCGCCAGCGCCCGCCGCAGCGTGATGATGCCCTCGAATTTTTCATCGTAGTTATGCGGCGAATACTCGCCCGACGACGTTTCGAAACTCACCGGCTCGTCGAGAACAGTGTCGTCTGGGCTGGCGCCCTCGTCAATCACCGTCGTGTAGACGTACGGCTTGAACGACGAGCCCACCTGTCGCAGAGCTTGCGTGGCGCGGTCAAATTTCGAGTCATTGAAATCGCGCCCACCCACCATGGCCTTGATGGCGCCGGTGGTGTTGTCGAGGGCGAGCAGCGCGCCCTGCGCGCCGGAATCCTGCTCCAGCGTGACGTGCGCGGCGCCGTTCGCGCCCAGCGTGGCGATCTTCACGTAGCAGATGTCTCCGGTCTTCAAAATGTCGGCCAGCTTCTGTTGCGTCCAAGCCACGTCGGGTTGTCCCAGGGCTGCGGTGAAGCGGCCAAACTTCAGCGTGGCGATGCCGGGCCCGGAGGAAGTGACGAGCGCGTGAATGTATCCGCCGACTTCCGGCTCGTCGTCCCAGTCAGGATCGGAATATTTCTCGAGAACATTTCCCTCCGCGACGACGCTTTCCAGATGTCCTTTCCAACCGTGTCGCCGCTCGTACGCGGCTAGCCCGTCGAGCACGGCCTGATTCGCGGCTCGTTGCAGATCTACATCGAGTGAGGTGTAGACCTTCAATCCGCCTTCATGCACCTGGTCAGCGCCGTACTTGCCCTCGAGATAGCGGCGTATCTCCTCGACAAAATAAGGGGCCAGCGAATTCGGGTCGCGCGCCAGATGAAGCACCAGCGGCGCTTCTCGCGCTGCGGCTGCCTGCGCCGCGGTGATCTTGCCGTCCTCGAGCATGGCGTTGATGACCAGAGTGCGGCGCCGCTGCGCCTTGTCGGGATGAAGAATTGGCGAATACAGCGTGGGTCCTTTCGGCAAGCCGGCGAGCAGCGCGGCTTCGACCAGAGTCAGATTCTTTGCCGGCTTGCTGAAGTAGAACTCCGAGGCCGATTCGAAGCCGTAAACGCCGTGGCCGAGGAAAATCTGGTTGGCATAAAGCGTGAAAATTTGCTGTTTGGTGAAGTGCCGCTCGATCTGGATGGCGAGCAGGGCCTCCTGGATCTTGCGATGAAAAGACCGGTCGGGCGACAGAAACAGATTGCGCGCCAGCTGCATGGTCAGGGTGGAGGCGCCTTGCACTTTGCCGCCCGACTCGATGTCGCGATAAGCCGCGCCGACGATGCGCCAGAAGTTGATTCCCGAGTGCTTGTAAAAGTCTTTGTCTTCGATGGAAACCAGCGCGTCGCGCAACACCTGCGGATAGTCGTCGTAGCCAGCCACGACGCGGCGTTGCAGGGCAAACGAGCCGACCACGCGGTTGTGATCGTCGTAAATCTCGGTGATCGAGCTGGGGCGGTAGTCTTCGAGCGCTTCCACCTGAGGCAATTCGGTAGTGTAGACGAGCAGCAGGCCGGACGTGGCTCCCACCAGAGCGGAAACCAGCACCAGCAGGCCGAACAATACCCGGCCCACCAGTTTGCGTCCGCCGATTTCGACCTCCGGGAGATTTTCGTAGAGCGACTTCATGAGCAGCCGAGGTCAGAATAGCACCGGCGAGTCGGACGGGGCAGGTGTGCCCCCGAAAAGCAAATCGCGCGCCCAATGAAGCGCGCGATTTCGTGAAGCAGGCTCCTCGGTTGCCATCACTTTCGCTCTGGCTGCCCTCGGAACGACAAATTCTTAGTTAAGCCCGGCCCGGACTGACAGCCGCCGCAAGTTTAGCTGCTGCGGCTCTTCAGCACTTCCACCGCTTTTCTCAGTTGATCGTCCACCGTGGGCTTGGGCTTTTCCTGTTCAGTCGCGGGCGGTTGCTCTTCGTCGTCCGGCCCGAGGCCATCATCGGAGTCCGCGACCAGCACGTTGGGCGTGACCGCCACATCCTGAATGGCCTTTCCACTGGGCGAGTAATACTTGGCCACGGAGAGAATCAGGGCGCCGCCGTCGGCCAGGTCAATGGTTTTCTGAACCGAGCCGTCGCCAAAAGTCTTGTCGCCGACCACATCGCCGCGAGCGTTTTCCAGAACGGCTGCCGCCACAATCTCGGCCGCACCGGCTGTGCCCTTGTTTACCAGGATTACGAGCGGCAAAGTCGTAAGCGCCTTCGCGGGATCCGCATTGAATGCCTCGCGCGGATACTTCTGGCCCTGCAGATAAGTGATGGTTCCGTGATTCAGGAACAGATTGGCCGTGGCCACGCCTTCGCCTTCGTCGCCTTCTGCGCAATTGCGCAGATCAAGAATCAGCTTTTTGGCACCAGACTTTTCCAGCGTCTTCACGCGGGAGGCAATCTCCTGCGCCCTGCCTCGGGTCAGCGTGATCGCTCTGATGTACCCGACGCCATCTTCCATCATCTTGTCGGAGACGGGCGGAATGCTCTCCACCTCGCGCACAATGACGACCTTCTGCGGCTCAGCCTTCCGCGCCCGCACGACAGAAACGTTCAGGCTCGATCCGGGCGCGCCCGCCAGCAGATTGCGAATCTCCGGCAGCGACATGTCGCGCGTGCTCTGGCCCTCGATCGATTCGAAGATGTCGGTCGGTTCGATTCCCGCCTTCTCCGCCGCCGAACCCGGCAGCACCGATACTACGTCCGCATAGCCAAAGCGCTTTGAGACTACAGCGCCGATGCTGGCTTTCGATTCCGTCCTGTGCGCCTTGTATGCCTTATACGCATCTGCAGTCATGTAGCTGGAGTTCGAATCGAGCGACTCCAGCAGACCGTGCAGCGCGCCGTCGGTCACTTTGGGGATGTTGGGTTCCTCCACGTACTCGCTCTGCACGCGAGAGAGCACCTCGCTGTAGACCTGAAGTTGGCGGTAAGAGCCATCGTTGGAAGAGGCGTGCACGCCTCCCATGGAACCCACGACGACGAACAGGAGCACGCTGAAAGAGGCGACGAGAACCGCTGCTTTAGTTTTCATGGACATCAGTTTCTGGCCGTTTTCTGGAAGGAGGTACTTCCGGTGAAGCTATAGTCATTATATCCCGATAGATGCGCCGCGCGTGCAGGGGGCTGCTCAATTTGATCCGCTGGTAACTACGGCGCCCCGGGGAAAGGCCGGCACTGTAACGCGGCGGGCGCACTAGGGAGCCGGCTTAAAGCTCATCGTCAGCGAGGTCTGAACCGAAACCGGCCGGCCGTTCAGCATATAGGGCTTGAACTTCCACTGCTTCGCGCCGTCAATTGCTGCCCGCGCGAAGGCCAGCGATCCCTGCAGGAACTTGGCGTCCTGCACCGTGCCGTCGCGGCCAATCAAGACTTGCAGGATTACCGTGCCCTGTTGGCCTTTGGCGCTGGCGGGATACGCGAGAGCGGGTTGATCGGTCAGCAGCGCGCGGGCCGCGGCTTCAGGAATGTTGACTGGCTCAATTGATGGCAGTGCCGCTTCCGGCGGCTTGTTCCCGCTGGCTTCGGGCGCCATGCTCGCAATTTGCGACCTCAAGCTGGAAGGAATGGGAGGCGTCGCGGTGTTCGAGACTGTCTGGACCGGAGGCCGATTCTGCGGAGCGGGATGAGCCGATTGAGTTACAGGCCCGACCGTGACGGGTTGATCCGGATGCATCTGCACGACGGGTGGCTGCGGAACAGTTGGAGGCGGAACCATGGCTGGCTGAGCGGTCGCGGAGGGATTCGCAGCCGTTATATTTTCGCCGCTGCCCGGCTGTGCGCCAGCCGAAACCGAACCAAGGGGACTCGACTGCACGGGACTCGGTTGGACCTGACTCGGTTGGACCTGAACAGCGGAGCCAGGAGCGGGCTCGGCGGGATTTGCAGCCGCAGCGTCAGTCGGTGCCGATGCAGGCTGGTCTGCGCCCGCTTCGGCACCGGGCGTCTTCTTGGCTGTGGGGTCCACGACTGGAGTCACGCGAATCTGCGACGGATCGGTTGTGGCGTCGGGAATATTCTCCGCGACGGGAAGCTTGAACTCGTCCCCGGCCCGGGCGAAATTTTCGTGCGACTCGGGAGCCTGTGCCGGCGTCACCACCGGGGGGTTGAGCCAGGCATGCAGAGCCTGCTGTTCGTGTTTCCAAATCGCTTGCAGTCGTGCGTGCCACGGCGCCTGCGGAGCGGCCGCAACGGCGCACGCTGCCAGCGTAAGTGCCCCGATGATCGCACCCTTGCCCGGTCGAAAAGGTTTGCGGGGCTTCTCTTCCGATTCTGCGCTCTCTCCGTCGATATACGCGAACAACTGCGTCTCGTGCTTCTGCTCGCGTGAGTCTGGCGCGGGCGAGGCAGCATCAGGAGACAGTTCCGAGCCGGACTCCTCGCTGGACCCTTCCTCACTCTGGCGCCAGCCCGAAGGTTGCGCAGCCATCTGATCGAAGCCCAGTAGCTCTGGTGCGGCCGATGGCGATGCAGTTGCTGCAGTAGGCTGCGGTTGGGGAGCCATCTGGGGTGCAGCCGCGGCGCGCTGATTCAGATACCATTGCAGCCCGCGAGGCTCGTCCGGGGCCGATGGAGGAGGCGGCGCCGGAGCTGGCTTCGAGCGCGTGACCGCCGCAGCCATCGGCTCCAATTCTTTCAAAGGATCGATCGGCGCCGTCGCGGACTGCTCCATGGATTTCTGCAGATCCGATTCGGTGTCAAATTGTCCTCCGGGGGCAGGAACCGACGACGGCAGAAACTCGGCGCTGCGCAGAGTGCGTTCATTTCCACCAGCCAGGCTGGAGGGTACGGCAGCCGCGGGCGGCGACGGTGCTTTCACTGTGGCCCCGGCGGCGGCAGCGGCGGCCGACTCCTGCCGTGCGCGCAACAGATCGCGCGCCGTAGTCAGCGTGTCTTTGGCCTGGTTGAGAACGATCGGTTTGCGCAAAATCGAATTGGCGCCCGCCTGCATCGCTTTGGGCACGTTGTGGTCATGGCTCACAATGGCCAGGGTGAGGGGCCGCTCGTTGGCCTTGCGTTCGCGCGCCGCCGTCAGCACGAGACTGGCCTCGGGCTGCTGGTCCCAATCGATGATCACAAACTGATACGCCTGTTGTGTGACCTGCTGGACCGCGGTCACGGCCTCGGGGCAGGATTCTCCCTCGATTCCGAGGTCTTCCAGAATCTGGCGAATCGACGCGGATGTCCCCTCATCCGAGGAAAACAACAGGCAGCGCAGACCCATGCCTCTCCAGACTAGTGACGATGCAGTAACCCGGACAAGATTACCGAGGTGGCCGCAGGAGGCGTGGGATCGCGCCGCATGTACATGTACCCTGGGATACCGCCGCGCTACAATGCTGGGTCGCTTTGGAATCCCTTGTGCGCCCTTGGTTTGGGTCATTCGCGCGGACCTGGGATTCGCTACAAGTTATGCCCCTGCAAGAACGCAATTACTGGCTCACCACCGCGGATTTTCCTACGACCGATCCCTCGCGCGCGTTGCCAGAAGTCTGCGACGTGGCTGTAATTGGGGCCGGCTTCACCGGACTCTCGGCGGCCCGCACCCTGGCAAAACGCGGCGCGAAGGTCGCCGTGCTCGAGTCCGAAATCATCGGATGGGGCGCCAGTTCGCGCAACGGGGGCATGGTTCTGACCGGAATGAAACTGGGGGTCAACAAGCTGATTTCCATGTACGGTCGCGAGCTGACGCGGCATATGTACGCCGCTTCGCTTGCCACCATCGACTGCGTCGAGCAGATCGTGCGGGAAGAAGGCATCGAGTGCGATTTCTCGCGGTGCGGACATCTCGAAGTGGCCTGCAAGCAGAAGCATTTCGATGACTACACGCGACAGGCCGAAGTGATCGAGGTCGAGTTCAACCACAAACTTCGCGTTGTACCGCGGCATGAACTGAATGCGGAGATCGGATCGACGATCTACTACGGCGGCATGGTGGACGTTGTCAGCGCCGGCTGCAACCCCGCGCGGTATGTGGCCGGGCTGGCACGCGCAGCTGTGAAGACCGGGGCGGAAATTTTCGAGCATGCCAAAGTTGAGACCATCCGGCGAGACTCGCGGCAAGGCGAGTTGGGATGGAAAATTCGGACCTCGCGCGGAGCGCTTTGGGCGCACGAAGTATTTGTCGGCACCAGCGGATACACCGGTGCGGCTACACCAGCGCTGCAGAAGAAAATCATTCCGATCGGATCGTTCATCATCACGACGGAAGTGTTGCCGGGGAAGCTGGCCCAGGAACTCAGCCCGCGCAACCGCATGGTCTACGATTCGAAAAACTACCTCTACTACTATCGGCTCACGCCCGACGGGCGGATGCTGTTCGGTGGGCGCGCCGCATTCTTTCCCGAGAACGACCAGACCATCCGCCGCAGCGGCGAACTACTTCGCCGCGGCATGATCCAGGTGTATCCGCAGCTGGCCGACGCGCGGATTGACTACGTTTGGGGAGGCACGCTCGACTTCGCCTTTGACATCATGCCCCACGCCGGGCAGCTTGACGGCATGTATTACGCGCTCGGCTATGCGGGACACGGCGTCGCCATGGCGACGTACCAGGGGCAGAAGATTGCCGAGTTGATGGCCTCGGATCGCACAGGAACCGACAAGCCAGAGAACCCGTTCATCGGAATTCCTTTTCCCGGCGCTCCGTTTGGCCTGTACAACGGGAAGCCCTGGTTCCTGCCGCTGGCCGGTGCCTGGTACAAGATTCTCGATTGGGTGAGCTGAGGCCGCTGTATCTGGCGCGCAACTCCGTGGCGCTCCACGCGAGATCCCTCACTCTGCCGGAAAAACAGCTTCGCTCGGGATGACTCCCATTCGAGAGAAGTATGTGAAAGCAAGCCGCTACCGCCTCCGCAGGAACACGTACACTGCCGGTCCCAGCGCCAGCGCGATCGCGCCGCCGATCAACCCGAAGCGGTCGCTGCCCAAGAGCGCCACAACTGCCATGATGAGCGGAGCGCCGACGGCGTAGGCCAAGCCCACGCGCCCGCCAGGAATGACGAACGCCCGATCTAGCTCAGGCTGCGACCGGCGAAGGTTCCACGCCGACAGTACCGTCAACACCGTCGTGGCAGAGCGCAGCCATATATACACAGAAACCAGCTGCGTGAGGCTGTGCCAGGCAAGAAGGCAGTAAATGACTGCTGAGACGACGATGGCAAGCCACGGCGTGCCGTAGCGCGGATGTCTTCGGGTGAGAGCCTGCGGTAGATATCCGTCTTCGGCCATGGCGAAAGGCATGCGCGTGGTGCTCAAAATTGTGCTGTTGAGCAGCGCGATGTTGCACACCGCGGCAGCCAGCGTCATGGCAGTGCCGAGCGACGAACCCCCGATCAGGCGGGCGGCATCGGAAAAGAATCCTGTGTGCCAGTCTTGCCAATGACCGGCCGAGGCGAGTCCCGCCAACATCGGCAGGAAATATGCGGCAATCGAGAGGGGCACGACCAGCGCCAACGCCCTCGGATAAGTACGTTGCGGGTTTTCGACTTCCTCGGCCAAGGTCGAGAGCTGCTCGTAGCCGGAATAGGACCACAATCCCACCGCCAGCCCAACGCCGAAAATCTTGAAGGTGGCCTGATGCGGGGGCATCCAGGGATAAAACGGATTGAAGTGCCAGTGTGCGAGGCCGACGACGATCATGGTCGCCACAGGTACGAAGATGATGATTTCAAGAGCGGTCGCGACCTGCCCGACCATCTGGATGCCGCGGACGTTGATCCAAGTCAACACCGCAACCAGCGCCAGCGAGATCAAGTAGTGCTGCCAGGCTGGCATGTGCGGCAAGTAGTACTTCAGGTAGTCGGCGAACAGGACGGCGTAGGCGCTGCCGAGAGGGAAAGAAGCTGTCCAGTTCCACCAGCCGGCGAGAAATCCCCAGAAGTCGCCGAATGCGGCGCGAGTCCAGCGATAGAAGCCGCCTTCTACCGGCAAGGCGGTGGTTAACTCGGCCGATACCAGCGACACGGGAATCGACCAGAAAAACGGCAGCACAAGAATGAAGATCAGCGCGATACCGGGCCCGGAGGTCGTGACCATGTCCTCGATGCCGAAGGGGCCACCGGTCGTGTAGGAGAACATGACGAAGACGAGGTAAAAGAGGCTGGCCTTACGTAGAGCGAAGGGTTTTGCAGCGAATGAGTTGTTAGTGCTGTTCAATGAGGCTTTCGCGGACGAAATTCGATCGACGATTCTTGACCGAATGCAGCATAGGAGTCAATGGGTGTAATGGGGACGTTATACCGACTGACGTGAGGGCAAGCTGAACTTCATGTGTTTGCTACCCTAAATCTCAATGAAAGCATGGCAGGGCGACCAACCTTCCGAGCGCGCTCGGTCGCCCCTTCACCTACCGTTTTGCCACTATCACCGGCACTGTCTGGGGCGCACGCGATTCGAGAACCGCTTCGCGGGCCAAGGCCCGGTCATAGACCAGCGTTCTTCCCAGACTGGCGAGTTCCAGAGCATACACGCGCAGGCGTCCTCCCTTTTGCTTGACCTGCAAGGCGTTCCTGGCACTCGTCTTTCCGGCGTCAATCCCCATCACAAAACCGGCAGCCCGACCTTTGCCGTCTCTAATCTGTGCGACCGTCAGCGTGCTGCTAGACTCGATGATGATGGTGTAATCACCGGGCTGAAGAACAGCATCACCCCATTCGACTTGACTGGTTAACGTGAACTTTCCCGTGAAGACTGGAAGGTCCATCTGGGCCTGTGCGATCCCCACGACGATAAGGCTGATGCTTAGGGTTGCAAACAACACCTTGCTGACAGCCAATCCTTGAACCTTTTTCATTGTCGTTCTCCTTTGTCGTCGGCCTTTTTGCTGGTTCGGGCCAGCGAACGAGTGGCAGAATCGCGGATTCGAGCGCGTAGCTCAATGGACGCACCCTAAAACGTTTCTAGACTTGCAATCTATTGACGAAATGACAGTTGCAGGAGTTTCTGGCCTAGCCTAAATCTCCGTCTTGAAGAGGGCGGTGATAGACTTTGCCAGCGCGATAGCAGTGGCCATGGCAGACGAATCTCCCGGGCGCCCCCGGATTATGCGATTTGGAACATTCGAGGCGGACTTCGGTACTCGCGAACTCCGCAAGGGCGGGGTGCGAATCAAACTCCAGGGGCAACCATTTGAAGTACTGGCTATGCTGCTGGAGCGACCCGGGGAAGTTGTGCCGCGCGAAGAACTGCGCCAACGGCTGTGGTCCAATGACACCTTTGTAGATTTTGACGCCGGCGTTAACACGGCCATAAACCGCCTGCGGGAGGCCCTGGGTGATTCCGCCGAAAACCCACGCTTCATCGAAACGGTGCCACGCCGCGGGTATCGCTTCATTGCCCATGTGGAGGTCGAGGGCTCGGGGGTGCCGGCAGCCAGTGTTGTTGCTTCAAAGTCCGCTTCTTCTGAAGTCAGGCAGACAGCCGTTCCCCCTCGTGCTGGCATTCAAGGGAGGCGCGTCAAGGTCTTGGCGCTGAGCCTGGCGGCGGTTGTCGCACTTCTGGCAGTGCTGAGCCTGGGCGGGGTGCGCGAGCGCCTGTTCGGGCATCCAAACGCGCCGCACATCGAATCTCTGGCCGTGGTCCCCCTGGTAAACCTTTCGGGCAATCCTGAGCAGGACTTCTTTGCCGACGGAATGACCGAGGACCTCATCACGGACCTCGGGAAGATCGGCGCTCTGCGCGTGATCTCGAGAACGTCGGTTGTACAGTACAAGGGGACGAAAAAGCCGCTGCCTGAAATTGCGCGCGAATTGAATGTGGACGCGTTAGTCGAGGGGACGGTGGCTCGATCGGGGAATCATTTGCGGATTACGGCGAGCCTGCTCCAGGCCTCCCCCGAAAAGCATCTTTGGGCCGACAGCTATGAGAGCGAAGCGGGAGACATCCTCACCTTGCAAGGCCAAGTGGCGCAGGCGATCGCGCGCGAGATTCAGGTGAAGTTGACACCGAAGGAGCAAGCGTTGCTGGGCAGTACCCGGTCCGTCGATCCGCGGGCCCACGATGACTATCTCAAAGGGCGATTTTTCTGTGACAAGGACACGCGCGAGCCCATAGAGAAAGGAGTCAGATACTTTGAACAGGCCATTCAGGAAGCCCCATCCGATGCTCTCGGCTATGCGGGCCTCGCCAATTGTTATGCGCTCTTGAGCTCTGGTGGCGATATTTTTGTGGGAGACCTTTCAGCCGCCGACGTGATGCCGAAGGCTAGAGACGCGGCATTGCAGGCATTGCGACTCGACGAGAATCTGGCCGAGGCGCACACGTCGCTTGCCTGTGTGGAGATGATTCTCAATTGGAACTGGGCTGGCGCAGAACGCGAGTTCCAGCGTGCCATTGAACTGAACCCCAGCTACTCTCCAGCTCATGTCTGGTACGCGCATTATTTGGCTGCCATGGGCCGGTTCGACGAGTCCGTGGCCGAGGCAAAACGTGCGCTGAAGCTTGATCCGTTCTCCGTATTCACCATGGACCTCAGCGAATGGGCATTTTACCTTGACCGGCATTATGAACTGGCATTGGAAAAATCCCAAAGAAATGCAGAACTTGCACCCGAATACCCCTGGTCGCACTACGATCTCGGCCAGATTTATGAGTGGACGGGCCGAAAGCGGGAAGCCATCGAGGAATACACCAAGGCGCAGGAGGTATTCGGCCTGAGCCCGAACAGACTCGCAGAATTGCGGACGGTGTATCAGCAGTCCGGTGAGAAGGGATACTGGCGGAAGGCGTTGGAGTTCTGCCAGGAAGCATCAAAGCTGCGGCGCAAATTTGTCACCCCGTCTGGGTATGGTAACTGCGATTACGTCAATTACCTATATCTGGCGCTTTTCCACGTTCGGTTGGGCGAATTCGATGCTGCCTTCCAATCGCTTGAGACTGCATACACCAAGCATGAGGCCGAGCTCATTTACCTCAACGTTGACCCGCAATGGGATAGCGTCCGTTCCGACCCTCGTTTCCAAAGCCTGATTCGCAGGATCGGTCTGAAGAACTAAGCGCCGCACAGCAACCGGCACGCCTTGTTGGCCGGTCATGAGCACAGGCGTACTGAGAAGCAACAGGCCGAGGGTTCTCATGCAATTCAGAAATTTTTACGCCGCGAGGACGCCGCTTATCGCGCCTTCCAGTTCCAGCAGTTTGCGCTTGATATCCAGGCCGCCGCCGTAGCCGCAGAGCGAACCGTCCGATGCGATCACGCGATGGCAGGGCACCACAATCGCCACGGGATTGCGGTTGTTGGCCATCCCGACGGCACGAAATGCCTTGGGCTTCCCCACTTCGCGAGCAATGTCGGCGTAGGTGCGGGTCTCACCGTAGGGAATGGCCAGCAGGGCGCGCCAGCAGGCCCGCTGAAATTCCGTTCCGCGCAGATCGAGCGGGAAACCGAAGTTGCGGCGCAGGCCGAGGAAGTATTCTTCCAGTTCCTCAACGTAAGGCCGCATTGCGGCCGGGCATTCCTCAAAGCGGACCCGCGGAGCGCCGACGTGCAGGCTTCCCGATCCCAAGATTTCCGAACGCAAGTCTCGCGGATTCGGGCGGATGGTCTGCTGGCCGGGCAGCCGGGCTTCAAACTCCAAGGCGACCAAACCCCTTTGTGAAGCAGCCAGGAACAATGGCCCCACCGGTGATGTAACTATCTTAAAATGAAGCGTTTCCATGAGATCGCCCGCTCTTTCAAGGGGTTCAGCGCCCCCATACATTAGCACACCGGCATCCGCCTGCCGCATCCCCGATTGACAGAATCCGTTTTTTGTCCCAAAGTGTGTGCTGTCTTTCTATGAGCCGGAAGTCGTTTCCGGCATATGTGTTGCTCGGTGCATTGTGCTTGGGTAGCACAGCGTTGAAAAAAGCCCTTCTCATTCTTTGCGCTGTCATTCTGGCTCCGGTACTGGTGGTGAGCCTGGTATTGCTCGCCGCCGGGGATTGGCGCGCCATCGGACAAACCGAAGCCGGTGACCGCGTTTCTGTTAGCTCTGTTCGGGTGCTTAAGAACAGCCAGCGTGTCGCGCTGGTCCGGGTGGAGTTCAAAGATCCCACGGAACTTCCCCAAGGCGGACCCTTCGTAGAAATGCGGGCGCGGGTGCGCTTTAACTGTGCCAATGGAGCGGCGTCTCCTACCTCGGAATGGTTCTACACCCGCGACCGGAGCGGGCGTTTCGTGGTGAGCAAGAAAGCCACGCGCGACGACGACTTCGGCACGACCCGCGAAGGCGGCTTCGCCGACATGGTCAGCAAGAGCGTTTGCAGCCAGGCGAAGTAGGCGAACGCGAGCACCTACCGTCTTTTCCCGAGTTTTTCACAGCACCTGGCACCTCGGTAACCTCGAAACCACTTCCACGCATTCTTTTTTCCGCTTATGCTGAGACTGCAATCTCAGGGCAGCACACCCACCGGGTATGGATTCACTTCGACTTTACAGTTTGGCAGCGGCGAGCGGCGTCGCTCTGCTCGGCGCGTATGCTCTACTGCGGCGCAAACCAAAAACTGCCGATGACCTGGAACGCGAGCGCCGGGCATGGCTCGAGGGCACGGGCCGCATCACCGATGGCACTGTGATCGACGTGCAGGAACTGGACGCTCAGGATCGTGGACGTGCTGCGGTCATGCTCATCTACAAGTATGACGTGGCGGGAGTGTCCTACGAGTGTTCGCAGGACGTGACCTACCTGCGCCACTGGATCAACCTGCACTCCTGCCGGCTCGGATTGCACACTTCGGTGAAATACGACCCGCTTAATCCCGGCAACTCGCTGGTGGTTTCGGAAAACTGGATGGGGCTGAGGCAGTAGACGCCTCTACTCAAACCGGCGTGACAAAAGCGTCCACCCTAGCGCCGCAGCGCCTAAAAGCGTGTCAATCTTGCGCACATTTCGGCACGCCTGAAGGCGTGCCCTGATACAAGTCGCCAAGATGCGAGGTCTCATAAACGTGTGTCACGAGCGAACGTCTTAGATCCCCCACCCTGTCGCACAAAACGCGACAAGGATGGGGCAACCGCTTCTGTTCTACCTGAAAGCTGAAGGCTGGCTCTAGCTGCCGGCGGCGAAGCCGCCGTTGTGGGCGACGGTGATGCGGAGGTACTTGTAGGGATTCACGGGCGTGTCGTTGATGCGGACTTCGTAGTGGAGGTGCGGGCCGGTGGATCGTCCACTCTCGCCCACATAGCCGATGACGTCGCCGCGGTGCACGGCTTGTCCGGCGGTGACGGCAAATCCGGAGAGATGGCCGTAACGGGTGCTGATGCCGTTGCCGTGGTTGATCATGACGGCCTTGCCATAGCCGCCGAGTAAGTCAGTAAACGTGACGACTCCATCCGCCGGGGCCACGATGGGGTGGCCGTAAGAGCTGCTGATATCCACACCGCTGTGAAACGCGCCTTCACCGTTGAAGGGATCAATGCGCTCGCCAAAACTTCCCGTCACCTGGCCTTCCACCGGCCACAGATTTGGAGCGGAGTTCGCGCGGAACCAGTCGGCAGTCGTGGCGTTGCGGGTCAGGCCCATGGTCAGGCCGACCATCGTCGCTCCGGTCAGAGCCGATGTTCGCAGGGCATGCAACTGGTCAAGGGAAGAACTCACCTCGGCGGCCCGAATCTGCTCAGCGCTCGCCGTGACCAGCGTGGGCTGAGACTTCAAACCGTAGAGTGCGGAGACCTCGCCTGCGATCGAGCCCAGCGAAGCCACCTGCACGTCGCGCTCTTTTGCCACTTGCTCGAGCCGGGAATAATTGTCCTTGAGCTGGTCTTTTTCCGTCCGCAGCTGGTTGTAGCTCGAGACCTTCAGCAACATCCGGGTGTAGGAGCGGGCAATGCCGGTCAGGCTGACAAATCCAATCGCTGCGCCTACGACAAACACGTAGAGGTAATGCACGGGGATGGAGATCTTGCGGAGCTGGCCATCGTCACCGCGGGCCACAAAAAGAATGTAGAAACGCTTCTGCAATCGCTCCTCGCCAAGAACGAAACGAACTTGTGAATCATCAGGTCCGGAATTCCAAGCCAAGTCCTGGGGAGTAGAAGGCCTGTTCGGACCACCTGACTTTTTTCGGGCTGCGTCCCATCTTGGGAATGGAATCCTTTGCGCGCCCTACACCTACCGGAACTGCGGCCAGAGCCTGAAAACGTTGCCATCTCTGCAATTTCAACGTTACGCAGAGGTTAGCTCGGCCAAAGGTTATGTGAATGACTGGTTAACGTTAGCAAACTGGATTCCCCCTGTCAACGAGTCGCTAGGTCATTCTTCGGTTACCTAAGAGGGGGTAATCACAGGCGTACCACGGGACAGGTTACTTTCGGGAGCGAAGGCCGAGGCGGCTTTGGCCGTTTTGGGGCTTGGGTATTTTCGGCGCAACGAGTCTGACCGCTTCAGAACCAGGACCGCACCGGTCATCCTAGCGTAGCTTATATTGTCTCTGGCATGCCACTCCCGGAAAAAGCTCTGATCACCGAGATTCGCCGGTTGGCGGGTTTCCCTTCCCATCGGCTGAGCTCGGGTTCTGCGGTTCTAGCCGGGATTGGCGACGACTGCGCCGTGCTGCGCCCGGCGCCGGGACATGAAATTCTGGTCACGACCGATTTCACCTTGGAAGGCATTCACTTCCGCCGCGAATGGCATCCGCCGGAAGTGGTCGGCCACCGCTGCCTCACTCGCGGACTGAGCGACATCGCCGCCATGGGCGGTGAACCGCTAGCGGTGTTCTTGTCGCTGGCGCTGCCGCGAGATTTGCCGCAGGCCTGGGTGCGGCGATTTTTCCAGGGACTGCTCAAGCTGGGGAAAAAGTACGGCGCTCCGTTGGCTGGAGGAGATACGGCTGAATCTCCGGACGGCGTTCTGGTCGACATTATCGTAGTGGGCAGCGTTCCCAAGGGCAAAGCCGTGTCGCGGTCGGGGGCGCGGCCGGGGGATCGCGTCTACGTCAGCGGGGAACTCGGCGGTTCGGCCGCAGCACTGATGGAGATGCGAGCCCGGCCGAAGAACAAACTGAATCCGAGGGAGTATCCACGGCACTTTTATCCCGAGCCGCGGATTGAGCTCGGGCAAATCCTGCGCAAGAAGGGGCTGGCGACCGCCATGATTGACCTGAGCGACGGGCTCTCCACCGATCTGGCTCACCTCTGCGAAGAAAGCGGCGTGGGGGCAGAAATTGAATCCGTGATCATTCCCCGGGCACGTGTCGGCAAGCACAAGCGCGAGGTCTCGCTCGATCTGGCCCTGCACGGCGGCGAGGATTACGAACTGCTGTTTACGTCGCCCCGCGGCAAGCGCGTTCCGAGCCAGCTCGCCGGCATCCCCCTCACACTGATCGGCCACGTCACCAGTCGTCAAAGAATTTTCCTGATGAACGGCAGGGTCGGCTGCGAACTCGTCCCAAAAGGCTGGGAGCATTTCCGCAAATAGCTGATTACCTCCGTACCTTGGTCACTACTCAGTCTCTACCCAGCCCCCATCCAACCGGACTAGAGTAGGAACATGTCGTCCCAGAGATTTGTGATCGCCGCCATTTTCGTGGCGGTGCTGTTCGTCGGCGCCGCCCAGAGCAAGAACCAACCATCGCTGCCGCCGGCGCATGCCAAGGCGCCTTCGCCTCCGGTAACGGACGAGTTCATCCACAAGCAGTTTGGGGATAACTGCTCGCTCGTGGCGGGCCCGGCGCAATACGTTGCCGACCTTGATGGAGACGGAATTGACGATCTGGTGGTTGCGGCGAAGTGCAAGAACCCCATGGCCGATCGCGCCGAGTACAACTTCGTGGTCGCCGATCCTTATGACTCGTTTCTCGGATTCGGCGACGTGAAGATAACTTCCACATTCGCCTCCGACGCGCCCGAGCGGCGCGGCGTGTGTCTGCTGATTATTCACGGAGCGGGCCCGGACGCGTGGCGCGCCGAGAATCCCAAGGCGAAGTTTGTGCTGATCAACCTGCCCTTCAGAACCCTGGCGGTGAAACGACTGGCGCTGAAAAAGCGTATCCTCCTGGGGATCTACATGGAAGAGCAGGGTGAGGGCGAGAACACGGCATCGGACATTTTCTGGGACGGCAAAAAGTACAAGTACCAGCCGCTGGGCTCGACGATGGAGTAGGAAATTCTGATTTCAGATCTTGCCGATTTTAAATCTTAGAAATCGGGAACTCTTCCGTTCCGACTTTCCCCACATTTTCTTCCGCAAATCTGCACACGCGATCGAGCGAATCCTGTAACTCGGCGCTGTAGCGCTCAACGTCTTCCTCGGTTGCATTCGCAGGCACGGGGATCAGCTTACCGAAGCGTACCAGCACGCAGGAGAACGGCGCAGGAATGATCAGGCGGTCCCAGGTATTGAGCACCCAGGCTTTGTCTACAGCCGCATAAAGCGTGGTCATCGGCACGCCTGAGGAGCGTGCCAGAGCTACCGGTCCGGGCTTGACCTTGTGGCGCGGGCCGCGCGGGCCGTCGAGTGTGAAGGCGACCGTCCATCCTTCGTCGAGCGCGCGGCGCAGACCCAGCAGGGCGCGCACGGCATTGCGACTACTTGATCCTTTCACCGCTACGAATCCGAATTTGTGAATGATGCGGCCCATGTACTCGCCGTCGTAGCTGTTGCTGCTCATGACGCGCACGCCCAAATCGCGGCAAATATATGTCGCTGGGATCAGGCAGGAATGCCAGAAGGAGCCGATCAATGGCCGCTGGCCGAGCGTTTCCTGCGCCCCTTCCTCGCGCGAAATCGACACGCGCAGGGTCGGGCCGATCAGGCGGATGAACCAGTATCCGGCCCAGATGATGATGCGCAAGGCGATGCGCTGACGCACCGTGAAGCGGCGAATGCCCTCAGCCGGTTGGGTTGGCGTCGGCACATCGCGAGTGACAGTTTCGGCCACGAAGCAATTGTAACGGCAGCACACCCAGGCGACGCCACCGCCGATCGCTCCTGACGAATTCCCGCCGCCCCAAGCTGACGATTCGCCGCGCCGATCCCTTGACAGGCGCGACTTGCCCTTATAATCTCGCGTGCCAGCGCCGCGCGTGGCGCATGGGAGAACCGTGAGGCTGTCACTCGAAACACGGGATGTGGGGCGGGTCACGATCGTCCGCTGCAGCGGACGCATTGTTGCCGGAGGCGAGAGCGAAGCCTTGCGCTCGCACGTTGCCTGGCTGTTGCGCGACCGGCGCTCGATCGTTCTGCATCTCGGAGATGTTGCGTTCATCGACAGCAGCGGACTGGGGGCGATGGTGCGTGCGGTGACCAGCACGCGCCAGGTGCACGGCGACCTGAAACTGTGCGGCGTTCCGGAGCACGTCAACAAAGTCCTGCAGCTGTCGCACCTGACCAAGCTTTTCGACGCGCGCGAGTCGGAAGACGACGCGGTAGCCGCTTTCTACAACAAGCCAGCGCCCAAGGAACAAAATGTTCCGACCGGGCAGTGTGTGTTGTGCGTGGACCGCAACGCGGACGTGCTCAACTACGTTCGCGAATTGCTGCGCCGCGCCGGCTACGACGTGCACACGAGCAACCATCTTCGCGATGCGCTGATTCTGATGCGGGTAACAAAGTTCGATCTGGTGCTGGTGGGTGCAGATATAAACGCTTCACCTGCCACGCAAAAGACTTTTCAGGACGCCTGCTCCGCCATGCCCGTCGTGGAACTGGGCAGTGAATTTTCTACGGCGGAAGCCGGCGAGGCGGCCGCGGCTCTGCTGGAAAGAATCGCTGCGCGGCTGGGGCGTCCCGCAGCTTCATAGACCGTTATCCCAAGGAAGGCCTCACCATGAAACGAACCTCAGTTTATTTAGCCGTCTGCCTCGTTGCCGTTTTTGCGATCGCCGCTCCGTCGCAAGCGCAATCAGCGAAACCCACAAAACTCGAATCGGAACTCAGAGAGGCGCTGCGTCAACGATGGGCGGCTCTGGCCCGACACGATGCAAACGCTTATGGCGCCTTTCTGGATGACGCGATCCTGATACCGGACAACGGTCTGATCTACGACAAGAAGACGCTGGTGGAGCGGGTTCGCACTCTACAGTCGTACAGCACCGAGCCACGCGATGTGCACGTTCATGGTGACGACAACGCAGCGGTAATGATTTATCGCACCACGTCGCACGAGCCGTTTGCCGGACTGGAGACTACGCAGGAGCTGACAATCGTCGAAACCTATGTGAAGCGCAACGGGCGATGGCTACTGACAGGGCGCGCCGAGAGCGAAATCCCGAACGCGAATCGCCTGCCGGCAAAGATCAATTCGAACATTCTGGATGCGTATATCGGCGAGTACGAGATCAGCCCGGGCAAAGCGATAAAAATCACACGGGACGGGGACAAGCTGATGGAGCAGGGGCCGGACGAACCGAAACCCGAGGCGGATTTGCCGTTGTCAGAAAACAGCTTCTTCCAGCGGGAGCAACCCGGCGTTTTGACTTTTACGCGGTCGCCGGACGGAAAAGTCGATGCGTACGTCCTATGGCTTTACGACAGCACGATTATCGCGAAGAAGGTTAAGTGACCTCGACAGCGAGTTGATTGTCGAGTCCTTGCTGCGCCTGGCTCGCCATAAGTTCTGGACCGAGCGTTCCGACGAGGATACCCTCAACAACTTCCTCGACACGAGCGCGAAGCCAGCGGTTGGGCTCGTGCAATCCCTTCAGGCGCAGCTTCAGATAATTGTCGGTAAGGGCTTCGGTGAAGCCTGCGGTTGGGCAGGAGTTTGCCACTCGCGGGTCTCGGCCGTCGCGGGCAAGGGTGCCCGCGCCACACGAATCTTGCGATCGCAATGTTATGGCTTCCACTTCGCTTCCGATGAAGCCGCGCATGAAGGCCAGTTTCTTCTCCGCGGCCAGCTCGCGCAGGACGCGATTGCGTTCGCGAGCTACGTGAACCGAGACCTGATTCGGCATGACGGCTGCCGGCGTGCCCGGTCGTGCGGAGAAGGTGAAGACGTGCAGGTAGGTGAACGGCAGGTCTTCGATGAGGCGGCGCGTAGCCTCGAATTCGGCTTCGGTTTCGCCGGGAAATCCGACCATGACATCGGCGCCGATCGCCGCAGTCGGCATGGCCGCGTGAATCTTTTCTATCTTCTCGCGATAGTGCCAGGGTCGGTACTTGCGATGCATGCGGCGCAGGACGGTGTCGCTGCCCGATTGCAGCGGCACGTGCGCGTGTTTCGCGATCCGCGGCGAGGATGCGACCAGCGCGATCAGTTCGTCGGACCAATCCATGGGTTCGACGGAAGAGATGCGCAGTTTTTCCAGACAAGTCTCGGTTAAGATTGCGTGAATCAGAGATTCCAGTCGTCGGCCGTTAGTCGTTGGTCGTTGGGGGGTGCTAAGGGCCGAGGTCTGAGGGCTGACGTCGAGGTCCCTTCCCCAACGTCCCAGATTGATGCCGCTGATGACGACTTCGCGATAGCCAGCCGCGACGAGCGTATTGACTTCGTGAAGAATGCGGTCCAACTCGAGCGACCGGCTTTGGCCGCGCACGAACGGAATCACGCAGAAAGAGCAGCGACTGTCGCATCCATCCTGAACTTTCAGGTTGGGGCGCGTACGTTCGTTGGCAGCCTCGAAGACCGGCGCGGCCAGCAGTTCAGTGTGGGCAAAAATGTCGGAGACGAAAATCGGTCGTTGGTCGTCGGCCGTTGGTCGTCGGCTAAGAGCAGCCAAGGGGATGAATTCCTCCGACGACTTCTCCGGCGCGCCAAGAGATAGAGCGTGCCCCGCCATGGCGATTTCCGCCAGCTGGTGCTTGTGCGAGTTGCCGATGACTAACGCCACTCCGGGCAGGACGGCAAGTTCTTCGGGGGCGCGCTGGGCATAGCAACCGGTGACAACAATCTGCGCGTCGGGATTCTGGCGCTGCACGCGGCGGACGGCAGCGCGGGCGTCCTGATCGGCGGCGGCCGTGACCGTGCAGGTGTTCAAAACCACGACGGCAGCCTGCGCCGGGTTGGCGGCGCGATCCAATCCGAGCTCAGCGAATTGGCGCTCCAGAGCTGCGCCATCCGCTTGCGTGGCGCGGCAGCCGAAGTTTTCTACGTAGTAGCCGGGCACGCTTCTATGGTAACGCACACCTCCGCCACGGCTCGTCCGGACTTACGGCACCGGACCCGCGGCGGGAAGCTAAATCAGGCGGAGGCAGCCGTTCTGCGCGACTGAAAACACTCACGGCAGAAGACGGGCCGACCCTGGGTGGGACGAAAAGGAACCGTCGTCTGCTTTCCGCATCCCGAGCAGACGGCCTGGGTTTCGACTTTCGCGTAGCGGTGTACCTGCCCCTGCGCGGGGGTCGCGCCGAGCACGGCCACCCGCTTGGTCTTGCAGGCCTTGCAGCGCTTGGGCTCGTTCTTGAATTGCTTGTCGTGAAAGAACAGCTGTTCCCCGGCGGTGAAAACAAAATCGTTCCCGCAGTCAACGCACTTCAGCACCTTGTCCTGAAACTCCATTGAGGATGGCTCCCTTCAGCCCGTTTCCACGCGCCCACCCGCGGGGAAAGAACTGCGGTGGTACGGAGAAAAAACAGGGTTTTGTACTTCTCCCCCCTCGGTACTGCCCCTTGGACTCGGCCCTCCACGCTCGCGGAAAGAACGTGGGTACAAACTATCGTGCTTTTATGCCGGGATATGAATGTATGACTGTGAGTACCTCAACTTGGTGGGGGCCAGATTGAGCAGAGCCGCCCCTGAGGAGGCGGCTCCTGATTCACTTAGTCCTGTTCCTTGCGCGTTTTCTTGCGCGCCCGCTTGCGAGCCAACGCAGCCTTCACGCGCTTCTTCTCGCCGGGCTTCAGGTAGAAGGAGTGGCGCTTAACCTCCTTGATAATGTCTTCCTGTTGCACCTTACGCTTGAAGCGGCGCAGAGCATTCTCGAGGGATTCACCCTCTTGAAGCCTTACTTCTGCCAAACTGACACACCCCCAAACCCGTCCTGTGGGACCGAATAGTTATTACAAGGATTTGACCCCAAGTCAAGGGCAAGTCAAGGGAGAGCGTGGAAATTCCCCACCAGGATTACCCAAGTAGGACTAACCCGTCCGCACAAAGATGTAGGACTCACTTTGAGACGACCAATCCTTTTGGCCAAACCGTAGCTAGAACCAGACCGTCCGCGCGGCCAAACAGTTGTCAGAACACCATCTTCAGCCCCAGCTGGATTTGCCGCGGGGCGAAGGCTGCATTCGGTTTCATGAAGTTATTGGGCAACGTGTAATAGCCGGGATCGGGCGCGATTCCGGCAGTGACCGAGTCCTGCACAAAGGTGCTCGCCGGGGCCATGAGCCCGTTCGAGGTGATGGTGACGCGCTGGTTGTCGCGATTGAACAGGTTGAACGATTCCGCCGTGAAGTCGAGCCGGCAGCGTCCCGTAACCCGGACCTTCCTGGTCAGGCGGAGATCGGCCGTGGCGTAGTCCGGACCGGTGAAGGCGTTGCGGCTGTAGCCGGGAAGACGGTCGTTCAAATCGTTGCCGTCCTGGTTGGGATCGCCCGCGACGGTCGCCGTGACCGGACGTCCGCTGCCGTAGTTAACCACGGTCGAAAGCTTCCAGTCGTTCAGGAAGCGGCCGGCGAGTTCATGGCCGCGGTGAAAGGGCCGCGGTTCAACCGAGAGTGCGCCCACGAAACGATGGCGCTGGTCGGTCGTGCTGGGGCCGCGCTCAGCGCCGGGATCGTAGGAATTCTGAACGGTGGCGGGTTGGCCTGCAACAAGCGCATCCTGGCCGTCGTCGATGGCCCGGGCATAGGTATACGAGAGACGCAGATACGTGCCGTGCGACACGCGCCTGTTAATCGATACCGTGCCTCCGCTGTAGTAGCTGGAGGCCGCGCTCTGGAATTCGTTGATTGCGCCAAGCTGCGCAATCGGCCGTCCTAACGGGTTAATGCAGGGCGGAAAAGGACAGGTCAGAGACTGGGTAAATTGCCACGTCGCGAAGGAATCGACCGTGTAGTACCCACCCTGAAAGATGGAGCCGCTCGAGTCGAAGATGGGATAGGAAACAGCGAGGGGCGAGGGCAAATTCACGTCGAGGGCGCGGATGAGGTGTTCGCCGTGAACGTTGAGATAGGAGAGAGCCACGGTGGTGTGGCCTGCGACTTCCTTTTCGAGCGTCACGCTGCCCTGCTGCACGCGCGGCGTCACAAAGTTCGACGCGAAGGCACTGACTTCGTTCGATACGCCCTGGGTAAAACCCGCTGGCGGCAGGCAGGAAGCGGCCGTCTGCGGGCAATTCACCAGCGGATTGGGATACGTCGGAAAAACCTGGTGATCATAGTAGTTCGTGTTGTTCAGGAAAATCTGCGTGTCGGTGATGCCGTTTTCGGTCTCAACCGCCGAGTTGTAAATCTGCGGGATGCGCACGTAGAAGATGCCATATCCTGCGCGGAGAACGAGCGGGCGAGCGTTGCCGAACGAATACGCGAGGCCGGCACGCGGGGCAACGTTATAAGGCTGGAAGGGAACCTTCCCCGAGGGCGGGAAAAGCGGGTTCGACACGAGTCCGGCGGTGGTGAAAGTCTGCAAGTCCCAGCGCGCACCCAGATTCACCGCGAGATGGTCGGTCAGACGAATCGTGTCCTGCACGAAGGCCGCATATTCATTGGTATCGGGATGGGACGCGGCGCTGCCAAAATTCTGCAAATAGTAGTGCGGGACTTCGTGCGCGTAAGCGCGCAAGGGCGTGAGTTCCAGCCCGGCTTCCATGGGCTCGAACGTGAACGGGTCGACCTTGATGGGATAGAACAGGAATTCTCCGCTCTGCTGGCTGGGGAAAAAATCGTAGATCCGTGACAGAAGGCCGTCGCCGCCCAGCTTCCAGGAGTTGCGGTGGCCGTCGAAGCTGACCGTTTCGGCCAGTTGCAGCTTGTGCTCGCGGGTCTGGCGCGGAAGCATGTCGGAGCGGCCCATGCCATCGAGAATGGTGGGAATCTTCACCAGCACGTTGCTGGTGTTGCTGAAAGACTGTTGCAGGTCGCGCGAGAATTGCGCGCGCAGGTGGCTGATCCACCGCGGCGAGAGGCCGCTGGTGAGGGACAGATTTGCTGTGTCAGCCGTCACCGTTTCCTCGCCGTTATCGCTGATCGAGTCGTAAGTGACGGGACTGGCCGGGTCGAGGAAAACGTTGTTCGATCCCCAGTAGCGCGTGGTGTTGACGCGAAGCGTCAGCTGATTACGCGGCGTTAGATTGACGTCGAGCTTGCCGAAGCCGGTGTTGCCGATCTGCGCCGCGGGATATCCCCCGGCAAGCGAGGTGAGTTGCGCAGCGGCGGCGAAAACCAGGTCCAGATCCGAGGCCTCGTAATCGCCGGGCGTGTATGGTCCGCTGCCGGGTTGCGGCACGACCTTGGAACTGCCGTTCAGAAATTCAACTACGTTCGGCGCGTGGAAAATATGCTGGTCGAACCCGGCGAAGAAGAAGATCCTGTTGCGCCGCAGCGGGCCGCCGATGGTGCCTCCGGCCTGCTGCTGGCGATTGTGCGGCTTGAAAGCGAGGAACGGGTCGGCCGCGCCGAAGGAACTGTCGCGCAGATGATAGAACGACGTTCCGTGGAAGTGATTCGATCCGGACTTGGTCACGACGTTCACGACCGCTCCGCCGGAGCGTCCCTGTTCCGCGCCGTAGGAGTTCGAGGACACGCGGAACTCCTGCACGGTATCGGTCGACAAAACGTAAGGAGCGCGGTAGCGCCCGGTGGCCTGGGCGAAGAAGGCGTTGTTGTAATCTCCTCCGTCCACCAGAAAAGCATTCTGGAACCCGCGAATGCCGCCGAACGCGAGATCGCCGTTGGTCGACGAATTCAGGCTGCGCGGGTCCTGAGTGACTCCGGGCGAGAACAGGGCGAGATCGGAGAAGCGGCGGCCATTCAGAGGAATGTCGTTCAAGGCGCGTTCGTCGAGCAGAGTCGAGACCGCGCTGGGCTGTGTTTCGACCAGGGCGGGCGCGGCCGAGACCGTCACGTGCTCCCGCGCGCCGGCGATCGACAGTCGAAATTCGAGTTCGGTGACGCCGCCGACATCCACATGCAGTTGCGGCGTCACCTGTGGCGACATGCCCTGCGCAACGGCGCGGGCGGAATAGTCACCCGGGGGGAGTTCCATCGCGAAGCGGCCTTCACCATCGCTTGTGGCTGAGTGGCGCGCGCCGGTGGCCGTGCTGACCACGACGATCGACGCCTCCGGAACCCGGCTCCCGCTGGAGTCGAGCACGGTGCCGCGCAGCGAACCCGTGGCAGAGTCCTGCGCCTGAAGCGAAAGAGCGGCGAGAGTCATCAGAAGAAAAAAAGAGAGTGCGGGAAGAGAGAAGTTGCGTGCCGAGAACATAAGTTGCCCCTTCGGGTAAACGAATGCGAACGAAGTCGCGGGGTAAACTCGGAGGAGACGGCCCGACACGCGCTAACCGGGCGCGGCAGAAGCCAGCGGAGAAGTGCCGGAGGGCGCAGCCTTATTTCTAAGATCCGGAATGCGCGGCCGGAATGATTCTCCGTCAAATTGTGCGAAACCAATTTCTGTATAGCATCTCGCGCAATTCGGCTTCAGTGATCGCAGCCAAACTTTTTTGGGAGGGTTCCCGGATTGGGAAAATCCTCGCCCCTCGTGGTATTTTCAATTTCCTTTTGAAAACGGGGTGATGCGAGCGGAAATGTAAGAACGATGACTTCGATGAAATCCCAGATAGGCCAAGCCGAACATTGCCAAGGCAAGGACGGGTTGCGGTTTTAAGAGAAAATGCTTCGATCGTTTAAAGGCATGAAGCCGGTGATTCCGGCCAGTTGCTACGTCGACCAGTCGGCGCAGATCATCGGCGACGTCGTGCTCGGCGAGCACGCCTCCGTGTGGATGAACGCCGTCCTGCGCGGAGACGTACACGAGATTCGCATCGGAGCGCACTCCAACGTGCAGGACTGCAGCGTGCTCCACGGCATGAAGCAGCAGTACGGCGTCTATGTGGGCGAATACGTTACCGTGGGGCATTCGGTCACGCTGCACGGCTGCGTGGTTGGAGACCGCTGCCTGATCGGCATGGGATCGGTGATTTTGAACGGCGCGAAGATCGGCGCGGGATCGATCATCGCGGCGGGCACGCTGATTCCCGAGAAGACTGTGGTCGAGCCCGGGTCACTGTGGATGGGTTCTCCCGGCAAGTTCCGCCGCAAGCTCGAAAAGGGCGAGGACGAGATGATCCTGCGCTATGCCAGGAATTATCTGGGATATACGGAGGAGTATTTGACGGAAAGGTAGGTGTCAGTTTTGAAAGTGTGCGGCTTTAGCCGCGCCGGTTGATAACAGCTTAGAGCCCTCTCATCCTGAGCGGAGGGCGATCTTCGCGCGTAGCGCGAAGATCAAACGCAGTCGAAGGATCCCTACGATGACTGAAGCTGTAATGCGGCCGCAAGGCGTTCGCACCGTGGATTCGGCTGGCAGCGCGTGGAGCGAATTCCTTGCGGGGCCTTCGCTTTAGTTCAGGTGAAAGAGATCCTTCGACTGCGGTTTTGCTTCGCCGCCGCGAAGCAAAATCCTCGCTCAGGATGACAAGTTTTGGTAATACCGATTCAGACGGGCGAGGGCTAACGACCAACGACTAGCGACCAACGACTAGAAATGATCAAAGCCATTCGAGGAACGCGCGATCTGTTGCCGCCCGACACGGCGCTGTGGAATTTTGTCGAAGCCGCGGTGCGTGACGTGTTTCGTGCCTACAACTTCCAGGAGATTCGCACGCCCATTTTCGAG
>CAYOUY010000284.1:0-17847 GCA_964407245.1 uncultured Acidobacteriaceae bacterium | reverse complement strand
GAAAACTTTTCCCTGCGGCGAGAGCATGGTCTGCGCCACTGCGGTTTCGCCCACCAGCCCCTGCACGCCGGTGACGATTTTGTTGCGGCGGGCTCTTAAGGCGATGGTCATCAGGAAGGCGGTGATCACGCCAAGCGGAATGCTGACAGCGAGCGCAGTCACCAGATGCACCCGCATTTCGGGGATGGGGGAATCCACCAGCAGCAATCCTCCCAGCGTCAGCAGGGCAATTCCGCCCACCGTCAAGACACCGTGCGTGGCGAACTTGGCCTCGGCGGCGAACAGTGAGAATGCCCCCAGAATCAGGAACAGCGCCGCGAAACGCGTGGGAAGAAGATTCAGCGCGAAAGCCGCGACCAGAATGAAAACCACGCCCACCGTTCCTGGAATCACCGCCCCGGGATGATTGAATTCGACATACAAGGCGAGGGCGCCGATCGCCAGCAGCAGAAACGCGAGATCGGGCTCCATCAGCCGGTCCAGAATGCGCTCGCGCAGCGTCATGTCAAACCCAACGACAGGCTGGCCGGTGAGATTCAGAGTCGTGGACTCACCATTGAAGCGCTTGAAGCTCTTGCCCTGCATCTGGCGAAACAGGTCTTCCGGACTCGACGCGACATAGTCGATCAGATGCTGCGCCAGTGCCTCCTGCTCGGTGAACGACTTCGACTCGCGCACGGCGCCCTCAGCCGCGTCCACATTGCGGCCCCGTTTCGATGCGACCGAGCGCATGAGAGCGGCGGTGTCGTTCTCCATCTTCCGCTTCATCTCCTCATCCGGTTTGAGCTGTACCGGCCCGATCAGCGCGACCGGGTGTGCCGCTCCCGCTGCAGTTCCCGGAGCCATGGCCGCCACGTCGGCAGCTTCGAGAATAAAAATGCCGGCGGAACCAGCGTGCCCGCCGGTGGGCGTCACGTAAACGATGACCGCTACAGACGATGTCGTGATGTGCTCGATGATCTGCCGCGTCGACTCGACCAGGCCGCCGGGCGTGTTCATCTCGATCAATACCGCCTGATCGTTGCGCCGTCGCGCTTCGTTGAGCGCGCGGCCGATGTATTCCTCACTGATAGGCTGGATGGTGTCGTCGACAGTGATTTTCAGGACCTCCGCCTGCGCGGCTGTGCAAAAGATCGTGAGCGCAGAGAAAAGCATGCCGGAGAGCGCGACGTCAGCGAGCCAGACGAGGCGGCGGAGTTTGCTTGTCATCCTGAGCAAGCGTCCTTTGCGCAGCGGAGGATCTGGGCGAGCCGCGCAATGATTGCGCGCTTGGGTCGCTTCCTTACACACTCCCGCGCTACTCTATTGTCCCTCTATTTCGGCGTGGCGGCATGAATTTCTTGGGGACTTGCCTCAGTAGATGAACGGTCGCCAGAGGGCGAAGGATTGGCCGCTCTCCATCCGGGCAAGTACGTGCTGCCGGTGATCAGGCGCGCGCCACGTTCATACGTCACATACGACCATGCCCATTGAATGAAAACCAGCAATCGATTGCGGAAGCCAATCAGAAACAAAATGTGAATGAAGAGCCACGCCAGCCACGCCACGAAACCGGAGATGTGGATCTTGCCAAATTGCGCGACCGCGGCAGCCCGGCCAATCGTGGCCAAGCTGCCTTTATCCCAATAATGAAATACCGGATGCGAGCGAAAATCCCCACTTCTGGCAAAGGCGGCCAGAAGTGGGGCACCCTCTATGTTGTGACGAATCAACCTGGCCACAAATCGCCCTTGTTGCATCGCCACAGGAGCCACACCGGGCAGCATCTTGCCTTGTGCATCTTTCACCGCAGCCAGATCGCCAATCACAAACACCTCCGGATGTCCTGCCAGGCTCAGATCAGCCTGCACCGGCACGCGTCCCGCACGATCGACGGGGACGCCCAATTTTTTCCCCAGCGGGGAAGCGGCCACGCCGGCGGCCCAGAGCACAACCGCTGCTTCAAGCCGAGTGTCGCTCGAACTGGCGTCGCTGAAATGCACCGCACCTGGCTCGACCTTTGTGACCATCGTCGAAGTGCGGACTTCGACCCCGAGCCGCTCGAGTTGTTGCAGTGCGCTGCGCGATAGATCCTCGGGATAAGCGGGGAGCACGCGCGGCCCACCCTCAAGCAGCACGATGTGCGTGCGCGCGGGATCGATGGCGCGAAAATCGTGCGCAAGGGCGTGGTGGCTGATTTCAGCTAGAGTTCCGGCCAGTTCGACTCCCGTCGCGCCCGCACCCACCACCACAAAGTTCAAGGGTGGCCCCGGCGCACCAGTCGTGACTTCTCCGGTCGCGATCTGGCGCTCGGCCAGTTCGAAGGCGAGCAGCACGCGGCGCCGGATTTCGAGTGCATCTTCAATGGTCTTGAGCCCCGGGGCGAGAGGCTCCCACTCATCGTGGCCGAAATAAGCGTGGCTAGCTCCGGCAGCCACTACAAGATAATCGTAGGGAATCTCCGCCTCGGCGGTTTGCACCACGCGACGCTCCAGATCGAATCCGGTAACTTCGCCGAGCAGGACTTCCACGTTCTTGTAGCCGCTCAGAATCGAGCGGATGGGGGCGGCGATTTCTCCGGGAGACAGTCCGGCGGTGGCGACCTGATAGAGCAGCGGTTGGAACGTGTGGTGATTCTTGCGGTCAATCACCGTGACGCGAACTGAGGCACGGGCCAAAGCCCGCGCGGCATTCAGACCGCCGAAGCCCGCTCCCACGATCACTACCCGTGGCTTCGAATCGTTCGTCACTTTGTTGTAGTGCACCTTGCTGTTCGACACCCCACATCTATAAGATTCAGCGCGATGGCGGAGAGTTACAGAAGTTCCGAAGCAACCCCGGCGTGGCTGCGCGCGGTCCTGCCCTCCATGGCCGACATCATTTTTGTAGCGCTCCTGGGAGCACTGGTCCTTACGCCGCTTTCAGTGCGGCTGCTGGGCGATGCGGGCATCGGATGGCACATTCGGACCGGGCAGCAGATTCTGACCACGCTTAGGGTTCCGCGCGTGGATCCGTTCTCGTCCGAAGCTCCCTGCATTTCGGCCGAGAGGCCAGATACGGCCGCGGAGCACTCAACTGCAGAGCGGTGTTCAAGAAAATGGCTGGCCTGGGAGTGGCTCTATGACGTGGTCGTGGGCGAATTGGAAGCCACGCTGGGACTCAACGGCGTGGTCTGGTTGACTGCGGTCGTGATCGCGGCCGTCTTCGCCTGGACCTTTCGCCTGCTGATTCGCGGCGGAACGAATTTACTTGCAGCGCTCGTCTTGGTGTTGCTGGCCATCTCGGCCTCGATGATTCACTTCCTGGCACGGCCGCATGTCGTTAGCTGGCTGTTCACATTGGCATGGTTTGCGATTCTGGATCGCTCCGAGAAGGCTTTCGACCGGAGCCGGGTGCTCCACTTGTTGTGGACTTTACCTTTGCTCATGCTGGTGTGGGTGAATGTGCACGGCGGATTTCTGTTTGGCTTCGCACTGCTCGCGGTCTTCTGGCTGGGAGCCGTGTGGGACTGGTTCCGCGCCCGCAGCGACCGCATCGAGGAGTCTTTCGCAAAAATCACCGCGGGCCAGCGCGCGCGCGACTTATTTTTGGCCGGCCTGCTCTTGGCCTTGGCCAGCCTCGTCAACCCTTATGGATGGAAGTTGCACGCGCACGTCTATTCGTATCTGACGAACCACTTTCTGATGGATCACATCGATGAATTTCAGTCGCCGAATTTCCACCTGATCGCGCAGAAATGTTTTCTGGCGTTGTTGCTGATCGCGTTCAGCGTGGTTGCGGCGCGTAGCGGGACCCTGCGCATGAGCCATGTGCTCACGTTATTGCTGGCCGTTTATGCCGGGCTGTATGCGTCGCGCAACATCCCTGTCGCGTCGATTCTGGTGGTGCTGCTGATTGGACCGCTGATCTCATCGGGCAAGTTGTGGCGAGGGGCGAGGTCGAGTGAAAGCCCCGGCTTTCTCCAGCGAATGGCTGCGGTCGAATCCGAAGTGCGCGGCCATCTCTGGCCGATCCTCGCGATCGCCGCAACATTGGCCGTTGCCCTCAATGGCGGCCGCGTGGGTTCCAGTCAAATCATGAACGCGCATTTCGACCCCAAACGCATGCCGGTCGCGGCTGTGGATTTTCTGGAGCAGCAGCACGTTACAGGCTCAGTCCTGAGCCCTGACTTCTGGGGCGGGTATCTCATTTATCGCCACATCCCGGTCGTGGTAGACGACCGCCACGACATGTATGGGGAGGATTTCTTCAATTCGTACTTGAAGATGGTCCATGTGGAGAACGGCTGGCAGAAATTCCTCGAGGCGCAACCGGCGTCTTGTGTATTGCTGCCTAGAGACGCCGCGCTGGCGAACGTTCTCGCGCAGACCGCGGGGTGGAAGTCGATCTACTCGGATGACGTCGCCATGGCTTTCGTGCGCGACGCCCCGGCCAAGCCCGCACGCTGATTTCGTCGCGCTGGGCGGAAGCGTATTCGCGCCGCTTAACGCGCCACAGGATGCAAAAGCCTTCACATTGACAAGGCCGGGATTCCCCGCTATGTTCAGCGATGTTTTGCGACTCGCGGTATGAGTTGCTCCCAGTAACCCGCCTGCGGCTGCCCTGCCATCACGGGCGTAACCGTGATCGTTAGATCACTCTTTTTAGGGAAGAAACGGCAGATCACTCTGGAAGAAGTTCGTCCGACTACTCTACAACCAAAATTCGATTGTGAGACTGCGAGGAAGATCCGATGAAACAAGTTTTTTGCGCTCCGGCTCACGTGAAGCTGATCCTGGCCCTTATCGTCTTTACACTTTTTCTGGTCGCAGCAGAGATGGTTTCCGGGCAGGCGCCTGCCGCCGCCCCCGCCGTCAGCCTGACCCAGATCAGCTCTGACCCATTCACTGTGCCGCCGGGGCAACATGCCACCGAGGTCGAGCCACACGTTCTGGCGAACGGTTCCACGCTGGTAGCGGCGTTTCAGACGGGGCGCATCGCGCCCGGCGGCGCCACCGACATCGGCTGGGCCACCTCCACCGACGGCGGCAACATCTGGACACACGGCTTTCTGCCCGGCCTGACCGTGGGCCAGGGGAGCGGACCGTACAACGCGGCCAGCGACCCCGAGGTCGCCTATGACGCCAAGCACAACGTGTGGATGATCGCCTCGCTGCCGATTTCCAACACCTCTTCCACGCCAGCAGTAGTAGTCAGCCGCTCGAGCGACGGCGGTTTTACGTGGGGCAACCCGGTCAGCGTGGATGCGACGTCCAATAGTTCCGACAAGAACTGGATCGTGTGCGACAGCTGGGCCAGCAGCCCGTATTACGGCAACTGCTACATGGAGTGGGACAACCCGTCCCTCGGCGATCTGATTCTGATGAGCACCTCGAGCGACGGCGGTCAGACGTGGTCGTCGCCGGCTGAGACCAGGCCGACCGCCGCTTTCGGAATTGGCGGACAGCCGCTGGTGCAGCCGAACGGAACCGTAGTCGTACCCATCGAGACCAACAACATGTCGGCCTTCATTTCCACCAATGGCGGCACAAGCTGGTCGACGCCGGTCACCATCAGCAACATTCAGAGCCATATCGATGCGGGAGGAATCCGCAGCGGGCCGCTGCCTTCCGCCGCCGTCGACGGTGCCGGAACCGTGTGGGTCGTGTGGGAGGACTGCCGCTTCCGCGCCAGTTGCACCACCAACGACCTGGTGTACAGCACTTCGACCAACGGCACCACCTGGAGTACAGTCGCGCGCGTTCCCATCGATCCCGTAACCAGCGCTTTGGATCATTTCATTCCCGGCATTGGCATCGATCCGACAACGTCGGGCAGCAGCGCTCATGTCGCCATTCACTTTTATCTGTACACGAAGAGCAATTGCACTGCCTCGACCTGCGAGCTCTACGTCGCCTACGTTTCTTCGCCGAATGGTGGAACCACCTGGAACAAGCCGATCAAGCTGGCCGGGCCCATGAAAGTGACCTGGCTACCCAATTCGCAGAACGGGCTGATGGTGGGCGACTACATTGCAACCGCGTTCACGAGCGGCGTGCCGCACGGCGTGTTCGCCGTCGCGACGGCGAAGTCGGGAAGCACCTTCAACGAAGCCACCTACACTGCCCAGGGACTGAGCGTGCCATTGGAGGGCGCTGTCTTGTCTTCGGCGAACGACAAGCCGCTGCACAAGCTCTCCGACAAGATTGAGAAGGAGCAGCCGGAAAAGGGCATTCCCCCCTCACGCCGGGCGAAGAGCAGCGCGAAGTAGCTCAGGGGTTATCTTCTGCGGGCAGGAAGTCGTGGTATTAGGACGTGAGGAGAAGTACGTATGATCAGGAAGTTCCGCGCCGCCCTGCATCGTGTAATCCACGTTGCCCTGCTGGCCGCGATTGCGCTGCTGGGTGCGTGCTCGTCTTCGCACCCGTCTTCGACGCAGCCGCAGAATCCCAATCTCACTCAGCTCAGCACGGACCCCTACACAAGCGGACCGGCGCAACATGCCACCGAAGTCGAGCCGCATCTCATCGCCAACGGAAACACGCTGGTGGCGACGTTTCAGGTTGGACGCTTTCCGCAGTCTCCCGGGCCTGGCGGCGGTGCCACGGACATCGGCTGGGCGACCTCGACTGACGGCGGCAACACCTGGAACCACGGTTTTCTGCCCGGCCTGACCACGGGTGAGGGAACGGGACCGTACGACGCCGCCAGTGATCCCGTGGTGGCTTACGACGCCAAGCACCAGGTGTGGATGATTTCGTCTCTGCCGATTTCAGGAACGCTCTCAACGCCAGCGGTGTTGATCAGCCGCTCCACCGACGGAATGACGTGGAATAATCCAATCAACCTTGCCAGTGGCTTTAATGATTCTGATAAAAATTGGATCGTCTGCGACACGTGGACCTCAAGTCCCTATTTCGGCAACTGCTATGTGGAGTTCGATGCTCCGGGCCAGAACGACCAGATCTACATGAGCACTTCCACGGATGGCGGCCAAACCTGGAGTGCGCCGATTTCGACGGCGAGTCTGGACGATGGGATTGGCGGCCAGCCGCTGGTGCAGCCCAACGGCACGGTCGTCGTGCCGATTGAGGGCCTGCCGAACGATCCATTTACGACGATTGGCGCGTTCACTTCGACCAACGGCGGGGCGAGTTGGGGCGCGCTCGAGACCATTATCGACATTCAAGTCCACAACGATGCCGGAGGAATCCGCAGCGGGCCGCTGCCTTCAGCGGCCATCGACGGAGCGGGAAACGTCTGGATCGTCTGGGAAGATTGCCGCTTCCGCACGGGCTGCTCCACCAACGATCTGGTCTATGTCACTTCGCCCGACGGCGTGAACTGGAGCACGGTTTCGCGCGTCCCGATCGATGACACGACGAGCAGCGTGGATCATTTCATTCCCGGCATTACGATCGATCCCACGACTTCCGGCGCCGGTGCTCATGTGGCGATCCATTACTACTACTATTCGCAGAGCGATTGCACGGTCTCGAGTTGTCAGCTCAACGTGGGTTTCATTTCGTCGGCGAACGGAGGCTCGACCTGGAATTCTCCCACCACGCTTGCCGGACCGATGCAGCTCACCTGGCTGCCCGATTCGCAGAATGGCCTGATGGTGGGCGACTACGTCGCGACTGCTTTCACCAACGGCGTGCCGCACGGCGTGTTCGCTGTTGCTGCGGCGAATTCGGGCACGACCTTCAACGAAGCCATCTACACCGCCCAGGGATTATCCGTGACCTCGCATGGGCAGCAGCTCTCGTCCGCGCATGACAAGCCGCTGCACAAGCTGTCGGACAAGATTGAGCAGGAGCGGCCGGAAAAGGGTGTGAAGCCGCCGACACGCAAGGCCCGACGGAGCGCGAAATAGGATTTCGTTCAATTGGACCAGGCGTTATCCTGAGCGCAGCCGTTTTTCAGGCGGAGCGAAGGATCTCGCGAGGAGCGCTACGATTGTGCGCGCAAGATTCCTCGCCCCGCTCGTGAAAGCGCGGGGCTTCGGAATGACGCCGAAACCGTGGTAATTTCAAGTCGAGCCACTATTAAAGCGGATGACGTGAGCTCAGAACCGGTCGTCCGTGTTGATGTTGAATCCCAGGATGGCGGTGACTTCCACCGGTTGTCCAGCGCGGACGGCGGGCTGAAACTTCCAACTGCGCAGAGCTGCGAGCACCTTCGCCGTCATCCCAGCCGGACCCGCCTCAAGCACGCGCGGATTTCTGATGTTGCCTTCGATATCAAGAACGCAGGCGACGACCATCCGCACGTGCGGCAGGCCGGAGGGCAAATCGGCGCGGACCTGCTGTGGAGCGAGCAGGGGGTTGGTGTAGGAATGCGCAGTGCCGGATTCGTCAGCGTACTCCATAACGATCGTCCCTAACGTCGTATCAATCAGGGTCATGTGCTTTTCGCCATGCAAGAGAGTCTTGTAGGGCTCGAATGCGCCTCCGGAAGATGCCGTGGAAACGACATCCACGCCCAGCGTCTGTCTGCGCTTGAGCGGAGAATGCGCTGGCGTAGATGGATCATTGGCTGCCGGATCAGATCCGAAGCTGGGAAGCGTGATCTGGCTGCTGCCTCCGGTGACGGATACGCCGGGAACCGGTGGAACACCGCTCGGCGCATTGCCTGCGCCGCCCGGACCGGGATTGGGAGAGATTCCACCCCGCGCGGCCGGATCGGCGCCGAGTCCGGCGCCTGTTTTTCCAGCGCCTGTTCCCGAGCCGCTCATGCCACTTCCCGGTCCGTTTCCGCGCCCAATGCCGGTGCCGCCGCCCGCACCGCCGAGACCGGGCTTGTCTCCGCCCGTCGGCGACAGGGCCATCGAGCCCGCGCCTCCTGAAGTGGGCAGGCCAACCTTGGAACCGGGCTGGCTGGAAACAACCACCCCCGCTTTCGGGTCGCTGCCGCCGCTGGCCGGGGGCGCGACAGCCGATCCAATGTCCATCACCGAGCCACGGCCCGATCCGCTGCGACCCGAACCCGAGCCGGTCGCGGCCGCTCCTGCGCCGAGAGAAGGCGGAGGCGGGACGATATTGCTGGCCAGCAGATTGCCTCCAGCCCCCGCTCCGCCGCCAATCTTCTCCGTCCCGCCTCCCGAGCCTGATAGCGCGGGCGGCGGTGGAACTACGCTCGGCATGCCTTGCTGCGGGGCGGTCGAGGAAGCCAGCGAGCGCGTTCCGGTTCCTCCCGAAACGCCGGCCCCCGGAGGCGGCGCAATCACGTTCGATCCCAGAGTGGTGCCCGCGCCATTGCGCATACCACGCGGATTGCCCGCCACGCTGCCTGTGCCTTCGCTGACGCTCGGCGGCGGTGGGACGACATTGGCGGCGAGCGACGCGCCAGAGCCGCTACGAGAGCCATTGGCATTGACTGCGGGCGGCGGCGGCACCACCTCCGACGGGCCGAAAATTCGGCCGATCAGGCTGCTCATGAACGATCCGCTGCTGGCGGGCGCCGGTGGAGGAGGAACGACGGTTTTTGACTGGTCCGGCACGCTCCCGCTGGCCAGTCGGCGCATGTCTTGCGAAACATCGGATGACGGCGGCGGCGCAATCACGGCCGGTGCAGGCATGGCGAGTTTGGGATTGCGCGAACTTTCCCGTTCGGGTGCCGACACCGGAGGCGGCACAACGGCGACATTCGCCATCTGCACGGGCGCGCTCGAAATCTCGCGGCTTACGCCGCCCGGTGCAGGGGGAATCACGCTCTGGGGCAGCGCCGGGGTAGATCGGCTCTTGTCGCGACTGACGCTCGGAGCCGGTGCCACGACCGAAGCGTTGAGTGAGGGAGCGCTCTGTGCGCGATCACGCGAAATGCTGGGCGCGGGAGGAATCACGGCCGGTGCCAGCGCGGGCGCCACCAGCGTGCGATCGCGCGAAACCGTTGGTGCAGGCGGAATCAACGTTGCGCTGATGTTGGGCGCAATCAGCGGAGCATCGCGCGTTACCGAAGGCGCGGGAGGGATCGTAGAATCGAGTTGGATGCCGTTGCGCGTGTAGTCGCGAATCACATTGGCCGGGGGAGCGATCAGCGTAGCCGCAAGGCTGGGAACCGAACGCATCGAGCGCAATCCTTCCGACGGCGGCGGGCCGGGAACCGGTTTAATGGCGAGCAGATTGGCGACCGCGTCCTTGGAAGACGGCAGCTTCAAGTTGGGCGCGTCCACAACTCTCGCAACCAGGTTGCCACCGCGCGCGATCCGGATGGTTTGTGTGCGATGGTGCGCTTCGTTGCCGCCGGCGCGCCCGCGTCTCCCTGATTCCGCGCCGCCCAGATCCTCGGTCCGCGGAAGCTCGTCGCCGGTGTAGTAAATCACGTCGTGGCTGCTGAGCCGGGGCGCAACGTACGGCCGCAACTGCGCCAGCTTCGCCGGGATCGCGATCGCGCAGAAGATCAGAAAAGCTTCGAGCAGCCAGCTCGGGATCATGATCCGCAGCGGAATGACGCCGAAGGGGGTTTCTCCCGCCAGCCGCGCCTCGGACCGCGCCAAAGCCGGGCGGATGGAAGTTTTGAACTCCCGCCATGGCGAAGACCACTCAACCAGCAGCTTGATCGTGTCATCGCGCCGCCGCAGAGCGATCTCTTCGAGTTGGAGCACTTCAGCCAATCTCAGTCCGATTTTCGCTGCCACAGTTACATTTGCAGGATCTTGCTTCCGGTTGCTAAGGGGAATCAACGTTGCGGGACGTCCCACTCCCGTTCCGGCTTATGTTGATCTCAATTCTATCCCCAATGGTAGTCCCGGTTTCCACAGCCGTACGACTCGGCAGTTCCAGCACAGACGCCGCCTGGGGCCGGACCGGCGCAAAGCGCCACGGTCGCAGCTCGCTCTGGATGTGGACGACGGTCAGCGAACGATCCAGATAAACCACATCAATCGGAAACGCCATGCCCAAAGTATGAACGCCGTGACAGGGCACAATCCAGAGGCCGCGTCCGTTACGGAAGTCATCCGGCGACATGCCCAGCAAGCCGCGCAGGCGAGTCCAGTGCGTGTCCGCCACGGCGAGCGACGTTGCCAGGGGAATCTCGCGGGTGCGGTTGAAAGCTTCGCCCGTGTAGATCTGGCCTGATACAAATGCGGGCATCCCGTCCTCGGTGATCTAAATCTGGGCTCCTTGATGCAATTCTCGCGTGCTTTGGTGATCCTGCCTATTGAACGATCGTGCCAGACGATCTGGCGCTTTTCAGCGCCCGGCGTTAATGTCCGGCCAAGGATCGGTAGGCCTGGATCAAAGCCGGGCCCACGGTGACGAAGAGGAAAGGCAGCAAAACAAACACAACCAGGGGAGGAACCATCTTGATGGTGGTCTTGGCGGCCTGCTCTTCGGCCCGTTGCCGCCGCGCCGTGCGCAATGAATCCGAATGAACCCGCAAGGCCTGGGCGACGCTGGTGCCGAAACGATCCGTCTGAATGAGTGTACCCACGAGAGCCCGAATGTCGTCAACCCCCGTGCGCTCCACCAGATTGCGCAGGGCTTCGGCGCGGGGCTTGCCGGCGCGCATCTCCAGGTTGACCAGATGGAATTCGTCGCTGAGATCGGGGTGGGCATGGTGCAAATCCTGGCCCACGCGCAACATGGCTTGGTCGAGCGCCAGGCCGGCTTCAACGCAGATGACAGTCAGGTCGAGCGCGTCGGGCAGGGCCAGGCGAATGCGCATCTGACGGTCTTTGATCAGCCGCTTCAGAAAAAAGCGCGGCAGGAAGAATCCCAGGCCGGTCACGCCCGCCAGCAGGGGAACGTTGTTAAAGCCGGAGATCAGAACCACCAGGCCGAAGCCGAGCGCCGCACCCAGAATGCGGGCGCCGAAGTAATAATTCACGTGGCTGGCATCGCGATATCCGGCCTGAATCAGCCACTGGCGTGTACGGGAAACATCAGCCGGAGAGAGCGGAATCGCTTTGCTGAGCGGGTCCAGCGCCTGCTCGATGCGTTCGCGCAGCACCGGCTTGGCCTCAACCGTCTGCGCCTGGCCGCCGAGCGCGCGCAACCGCGCTCCCAGCACCGAACTGGGAGTCACGGCTGCGGCCCCGAAGGCAAACACCGCCCCGGCCACGGTTAAGCAAACGACAACGGCAAGAATGAGCGCCAACATCGTCTATACCTGAATCTTGATGATCCTCTTGATGGTGAAATACCCGATGGTCTGCAGCGTAATGCCCGCCACCAGCAGGAAGTGCCCGATGGGATCAACAAACAGCGGCCGCACGAACTCGGGGCTGATCATCAGCAGCAGTCCCACCACCGCCGGCGGCATGCCCATCAGGAACGCCATGGTCAATCGTCCTTGCGCGGTGTAAACCCGCACCTGGCGCTGAATCTTGAAGCGCTCGCGGATCACATACGACAGATTGTCGAGAATCTCCGCCAGGTTGCCGCCGGTCTCGCGCTGCAGCATGACCGCCGTGACAAAAAACTTGACGTCCACCAGCGGCATGCGGTCGGTCAGGTTGAACAACGCATCGCGCACCGGCATGCCGAATTTCTGCTCTTCGTACAGTTGGCGAAACTCGCCGGAGACCGGTTCAGCGACCTCGTTCGTGATCATTTCCAGGGCGGTGGTGAAAGCGTGTCCGGCGCGGACGGCGCGAGCCAGCGTGTCGATGGCTTCCGGAAAGAGCTCCTCAAATTTTTCAAAGCGCTTGTTGCGCTTGAATGCGGCATATGAGTAAGGCAGGATGAAACCGACCAACAGGCACACCCACGCGATTTCCACACGCTTGCCAAGCCAGTAGCCGATGATCGCCGCGGCCACCCCGCTCAACGCGCAGAAGCCCAGGAAATTGCCGGCGCGGATCTCCATACCGGCCTGCGACAGTACTTTTTGAACTGCCGAGACCCGCTCGGAACGGCGCAGCAGGGCGTCGATTGCGGGGATCTGGCTGAGTTGTTCGTCGCGCAGCAGTGCGAGTTCTTCTTCGGGCGCGCGTTCGGGCGCTTTGCGCTGGCTGGCCAGGCGCTCGCGGATCAGGCGTGCGCGCTCGCTGCGCTGGTCGAACAGCGAGATGATCGCGAAGGCGGCGACCGCCACCACGATGCATACCAGCACGGCAATCAGGAGATTCGGCATGCCGCTCAGACCTCGGCTCTCGATTCGAACAACGCCGGACGCAGGCGCGCCCCAGCCGTCGCCAGCCGGTCGGCAAACATCGGACGCACACCGGTGGCGCGGAACATGCCACGCACCTTTCCGCTCTCGTCCAGCCCGCTCCGGTCAAAAGAAAAAATGTCCTGCATGGCGATGGAATCCAGGTCATCCATGCCCGTGATCTCGGAGATCGTGATCACCTTGCGCGTGCCGTCGGAGAGGCGCGCGATCTGAACCACCGCGTGTACGGCCGACGCAATCTGCTGCCGCACCGCGCGCTCGGGAATGTTCAGGTTCGCCATGGAAACCATGTTCTCCACGCGCGCCATGGCGTCGCGCGGAGAGTTGGCGTGCACCGTGGTCAGCGAGCCCTCGTGGCCCGTGTTCATGGCCTGCAGCATGTCGAAGGCCTCTTCGCCGCGCACCTCGCCCACCACGATGCGGTCGGGACGCATACGCAGGCTGTTGATCACCAGTTGCCGCTGCCGCACCGCGCCTTTGCCTTCAATGTTGGGCGGCCGCGTTTCCAGGCGCACCACGTGCTCCTGCTTGAGCTGAAGTTCGGCGGCATCTTCGATGGTGACGATGCGGTCGGAATTTGGAATGTATCCAGAGAGAACATTCAGCAGAGTCGTTTTGCCGGCGCCGGTTCCGCCCGACACGATGATGTTCAACCGCCCTTTGACCATGGAGGAGAGCAACTCCAGCATGGGCTCGGTCAGAGTCTGGTTCTCGATCATCTGCCGCGCGGTCACCGGATCGCGTCCAAAGCGGCGAATGGAGAGGCATGGCCCATCAATGGCGAGGGGCGGAATGATGGCGTTGACGCGCGATCCGTCGGCCAGGCGGGCGTCGACCATGGGAGAGGATTCGTCCACGCGCCGTCCCACGCGCGAAACGATGCGCTCGATGATCTGCATCAGGTGCGAATTGTCCTTGAACGACAGCGGCGTCAGTTCCAGTTTGCCGGCGCGCTCAATGTAGACGCGGTCGTATTTGTTGACCAGGATGTCGGAGACCGTGGGGTCCTTGAGCAGAGGCTCCAGCGGGCCGAGGCCAAAAATTTCGTCCAGAATCTCGCGCGAGAGCCGTTCGCGCTCGGCAAAGCTGAGGGGCACAACCTCGCTGTTGACGGCATTGCGAATCACGACGAGCACTTCGTCGCGCGCGGAATCGCCCGACGTCTTGCCCAGTTTTTCCAGGTCGAGGCGGTCGAGGATCTTGCGGTGCAGGTCGGCTTTTACCTGCTGATAATCGGTGCGCTCGAAGGATTGAAGATTCCCCATGGGATCCTAAATTCTAAATCTGCGGCGGCTAAAGCCGCGTTAAACTTCGTGACTGGCGGCCGGTGCGGCTCGAAGCCGCGCCCTTCAAAGCTGCTCCCAGCTAAACTGACTTGCGCTAAACCGATTTGAACAGCGACCACGCGGCACGCTTTGTGTCGGTGTCGTCGCGCGTCAATTCGTGCGCCAGGCCGGCGAAACAGCGCGCGATCTCAGTGTTGCGCTGCTCCATCAGAGGCGTGCCGCGGTCAATCGCTGTGGACACTGCAAAATACTGGTTCGGCACCCGCCAGATCAGCTTTGCGCCTACCGCGGCCTCGGCGTCTTCTTCGCTGAAGCCCGGGACCTTGCGAAAACGATTCAGCACCAGGCGCACGCGATCGCGGCTGCCGGTCTCACCCAAGAATCGCTGGACTCGCGCCGCACTCCACAAGGAAGCCACGTCGCTGCACGCGACCAGCAGCACGGTCTCGGAAAGATTGGCAACCAGGCGGCTGGCGGCGTCGAAGCGAGACGACGCGTCCACGACTACGTAGCGATAGTGCGTGACCAGCATGTCGAATAGGCGGACAAACTCGGCCGTCGAAGGATCGACCGCACCCGGCACATTGGTTCCCGCTAGTAGCTGCAAGCCGCCGTTGTGCTTCGTCATGAAACTCTCTAGCAACTGAACGTCCATGCGGTGCAGGTTGCGCATCGCGTCGGCCACACTGAAAACCGCTTTCAGATTCATATGCAGCGCAGCATGTCCGAGCGGCGCCAGATCGACCAGAGCGGTCTGCCCGTGGGAGGCCTGTAGGGCGAGCGCCAGGTTCACCGCCACCGTGGTGGCGCCGTTCCCACCCTTGGCATTGATGACCGAAAAAACCTTGCCGCGCGGGCCCTCCTGCCGGCCGCGGCGCTGGGCCGCGGTCAGGCGGACGAAAGCCTCCAGAAGATCCGTCGTGGTGGTGGGGCGCTCCACGAATTCGCGGGCGCCGGCGCGCATCGCGTTGACGATCACCTGCGGCTGATTCAGGGTTCCGATGGCGAAAATTGCGGTCTCGGGCATCTCCTGGTGCAGGAGTTCGATGGCTCGCAACCCCGCCGAGGGATTGTCCGCAGGCAGGTCGATGAGGGTCACGTCAGGATTGGCCGAACGTACCCGCCGCATCACCGGGTCGGACGCAGCCACGGGAAAGTTCGCGCAGCTCTGCACGGTGCGCGCTACGCTGGTGCCATCCACCAGCACCTGCAGCAGCGCTCTCTGCTCGTTGTCCGTGGCCGCGATGACGACTGAAAGCTCCGGCATAACTTCACCCGCGGTTTCGACGCGGAATCGATCCCGGCTTGCGCCGGGGATTTAATCCTGCTTGATCGGTTTATCGAACTTGTCCTTATCCACGAACTGCTGCGGCATCTTGGGCGCCGGCTGTTCGGCTCCCGGCGAGATGCGCCGCACCGTGCACAACACCATCAGCTCTGAGTTGGACTTCTGCAGGCTCTTGCTGCGGAAGAAATTGCCCAGGATCGGGATGTCGCCCAGCCCCGGAATCTTGTTGTAAATGTCGGTTACGCGATTATCAATCAAACCGGCGATCACGAAACTCTGGCCATCCTGCAGTTCGAATTCGGTTTCCGCTTTGCGCGTACTGAGCGCGGGCACCGTGAATCCGGAGATGGTCAGGGCATCGGCGAAATCGAGCGTACTGACCTCTGGCGCGACCTTCAGGTGGATGTTGCCGTTGGGCATAATCACCGGAGTGAATTGCAACCGCACGCCAAATTCCTTGAATGAAATCGTCACTGCCGTGAAGCCCGCTCCCGGCTGCACGATAGGGAAGGGAAACTGCCCGCCGGCCAGGAAGCTGGCTTCCTTACCGTTGACCGCAATCAGATTCGGTTCAGCCAGAATCTGGAGCAGGTTCTTGGTCTGCAGCGCTTCGATGACGGAGCCGAAGTTGATGTCGGGACGGAACAGAAACAAGTTGAGAACGTTGGAAATGGTCTCCGTGGCTGGGGTCGGCGTGGTTCCCGCTATTCCTGACTGCGTAACCGACTGCGTCCCGAATCCGCCAAACTGGCCGGTGGTAAGCGTGCCGATCGTGTTGCCGCCGCCGGTCGAGACAAAGTTGATTCCCATCTGCGTCATTGCCGTGCGGTCGACCTCGGCGAACTTCACCTGCAGCAGAACTTCCTGCGAACCGACAGGACCGAAGGTCAGCACGTTGACGACCTTCGGCGAATAGGCGCTGGCCAGCTCCCCGGCTCGCTTGGCCACGTCTTCGGTGGAAACGTGACCCGAGAGAACGATCGCCGCGCGCGAAGGCGTGACCGTAATCCGCTCATCAGGAAACACGCGGTGTTCTTCTTCTGCGCAGGCGCTTACATCCACGTCCACCCGCAGATCGAAACTGCGCGAGCGCTCCAGTTCATCCCAGATCAGCAGGGAAACTTCCCCTGGCGACTTGCCATGCACCAGAATCTGCGTGGGCGTAACCGGATTGACCGAGGCAATGGCGGCGTCGGTAACCGAGATACGCTTCAACCTTTCGGTGGTATTGATGATCAGCGACTTGCCCACCATGACGCGCAACGGCGCTGATCCTTGCGGCTGCGCCTGCGGCGGCAGATTCGCGGTCGGCGTACCGGTGGTCGGCGTCCCCGCGGCGGGCGCCTGGGCGGCAGGGTCTGCCTGCTGCATGAACTCCGGAAACGCCGGAAGAGCAAAGACGAAGGCAAACAGGAAAACTCCAGACCAGTACAAACGAAGCCAGTACAAACGAAGCCAGGACAAACGAAGCCAGGACAAACCAGGCCACGACAGACGAACGGTCATTTTCCGATTCCTCTCCCTGTGAGGAAACTTGATGGTTCGCGATTTCACCGCTTGCAAGTTGGAATCTCTCCCGATCACTTGGCGTCGCAATTCTCTTCCGTGCACTTGACTTCCTGTTTCTTGTCTCCTTGGTAAACCTCAACACTGACGCCGGTCGAAGCGGGGATAGGCGGCGGGACTGTCTTGACCACGGCACGATGAGCCGGAGCCGGGTTAACCGGCGCGGGCGGGGCCATGCCGTGGAATAAAGCTCGGGCGTTGGCGGCGGCTACTTCCTCCTGCCGCGTATCCAGCGGATTGCGCAGGGCGAGCTGAATGTGTCCTTCCGAACTCGCCAGGGTCAGCCGCTCTGCGTCGTCGGGAGTAACCAGCAGCGTGATAACGGCGGTATTCTGCGCTTCGCCTGTGGCGGTGCGTTCCAGGCGCTTGTCGGAAGCGATCACTTCAATGTTCTGCAGAACTGTAGTGGTTTGCTGGTCACTGCCGTTTGCCGGGGTTCCAGTGAGCAGAACGTCCACGTGGGTTCCGGCAACCACATAGCCGGCTACGGAAACCACTTCGTTTACCCGCACGGAAACTGCGCGCATGCCGCGTGGAATCAGCGACGGCAGGCCAGATCCGCCGCTTTCATCGGCCAGCTTGCCGGGCAGAACGAATTCCCCCTGCGAAATCGGCTGCACCACCCCGCGG
>CAYOUY010000283.1:0-4581 GCA_964407245.1 uncultured Acidobacteriaceae bacterium | reverse complement strand
CTGAGAATCTTCAGAATGAAATCCTTCGCCGTGACGTTGGCATGCTTCCGGCCGCGAATCATGATCTTCACTGACTCCGGAACCCTCACCCGCACATCTTTCGTGATCCACGAATTGAACACGTCGGTCGTACCAATGCCGAAGGCCACACAGCCGATCGCGCCCACGTGCGGCGTATGCGAATCAGAACCGATATTCAGCTGGCCGGGCAGAGCGTAGCTTTCGAGCACGATCGAGTGGCAAATGCCTTCTGAGCCTTTGCGGTCGGTCAATTCGCCGTGCAGTTTGATTCCCTGCTTCTTGGCGAAATCCTGCTGCTTGAGCTTGAGTTGTGTGGCGAGATCGAGCAAGCCGAGTTTTTTCTTCTCCTCGGAGATCACCTCGTCAAGAAACGTCAGGTGATCACGGAAGAACAGGATGCTTGCCGGATCGTTTACTTTGGCGTCCTTGCCGACGTAGTGTTCGAAGAAAATCGCCGCCATCGGCGTCACGTACTCGTGGCTGAAGCGCAGATCGGCGCGGGCAAAACCGGTGTCGCCGGGCTTGACGGAGGCGACGCCTACCGCCGAGCTCTGCTCGGCCGGACGGCCGGGGGCGGCCGTCCCCATATGGTCTGCCTTCTTGGTCTGAATCATGTGTCGCGCGAAAATCTTCTCCGCAATGGTCATGGGCCTCGACTCGCCAGACGACCGGATCGGCGGAAGGAAAACCTTTCCCTGCATTCTCGCCACATTGAAGGGAAACAGCCCGCCGTACTCGATCACCTGCCGCGTGATTTCATCTTCCCCGGCGGTGAATTCGCTCAGCGCAATTTCTTCCCCGCCGCGAATGCGGTCAATCAGCGAAAAATTGGTCGACGTCAGCAGGCCCAGGTTCTGGCAGTTCTGCTTGTAGATGCGCTCGATATTTTCGGCGATGACCACACGGATGCCGGCGCACATTTCGGCGTACGGAGACTGCTCGCGGCTCGATCCCTTGCCCCGGCGCTTGCCGCTCACCGCGCAGACAAAGCCGCCGCGCTTCAGGTCTCCGCGGCCGATCGGAGTCACCGCGCCACATTTCAGGCCCAGGTAAGGAATTTCACCCAGCGTCTCGTCGAAGTAAAAACAGTAATGCGCGGGCGTGATTTCGTCGGTCGAAATGTCGTCACGCAGTTTGGGATTGTTGGCGGGATTCTTCGTGTCCCAGGGCAAATCTTCGCCCGCGAGTTGCCGCCTGATGAGCTGGGGATCTTCGGTAAGAAAAAGAATGCGCCCGTGGAGCCGGACTTTGTCCGGCCGCTTTTCGATTTTGCGTTCCAGAAGTGATGTGATCACAGATGAACCTGAGGTGTCCTTGTTCGGCCGCCGGAGCGACCTCCCCACAGGCTCATTGTAACGCGGGAACTCTCAGTGGTGGCCCTGCATCATTTTGTCGTGTGTGGCCTTGTCAAACTTCTCACCAGCGGTGACCGCGACCGTGAGACGGTTCTCTTTTGGTGCCAGCGGGCACGTTGCGTATGGCGTTACTGCGCAGGGAGGATTGTAGGCGCGGTTGAAGTCGAGCGAGACGGTTCCATTCTCGACCGGCCCGGTATCGAGGAAGCGGCCTCCGGGATAAGTTTCCTGGCCCTTGGCCGTCGGATCTGTGAATACGAAAAAGAGCCCGGTCTTGGGATCGCCTCCCAGCGCCGTCAGCTTTAACTCTTCGCCGTTCAACTTGAACGCCACGCTACCCGGGACAGTCTCATTGCTAACGTCGCCAATGGCCGTGGGAACTTCCACCGTCGTCTTGCCATCAGAAGGAATCCAGGATGCCGTAACCCGGTAGTTCAGGTCGAGGGGATAAAACATCATGCCTTTGAATTCACGCCCGGCGGCGCTCTCGCTGTCGCGCACCCGAATTCCCACCCGCTGCCCGCGCATAATCACGTGGAACCGCAGGCTTCCCATATCGACGCGCGTCGCGTGTCTGGACACATCGGGATCGAGTTTGGCTGAGGCGACCGGCTTGCCGTCAATCGTTGCTTTCGCGTCGCGCAGCATCTTCAGCGTAACGTCCTGGCCTTGAAGGTCGAACTCGCCCGCATGTGCCGGCCCCTTGGGGAAAACGATCGCATTCGACGGATCACTGCCGAACGTGTTTGCGCCCGGCTTGAGCCAGAACAGGCCGGCCAGCGACAGCCAATTCTTCTTCAGATCGTCGGTCTGCTCGGTTTTCCACTCCTCGAATGCCTTTATATAAGCCGCGTCCGGCGCTTCGACTCCAGCACGATGAGCAAACGCGACCACACCACCCAAGAGAACGATTCCTGCTGACATCATCCAGGCCAGCTTTCCGCGCATGTGAATCTCCCGTACTCTGTTCTCTACTCTACGCTACCGAGAGGACTCGTCCTAGTTACGGTTGTGTTACAGCTGTCACCGCTTGTATTCCCGCGGGTCAGGCAGAGGATCAAGGTCCCGTCCGGCGAAAATCTGCTGAAACTCGCGCACCAAGGCATCGTGCACCAAGCCATTGGAAGCCAGCGTTTCCTTGCTGTCGAGCTGAAATGGCGAGCCGTCGAAGCGGGTGGCCTTGCCTCCCGCCTCCTCCACAATGAGCACGCCGGCGGCGGTGTCCCAGGGATTGAGATTGAATTCCCAAAAGCCGTCGAAGCGTCCGCAGGCCACCATGCACAGATCGAGCGCAGCCGAGCCCGCCCGGCGGACGCCGTGCGTGCGCAGCGTGATCTGATGGTAAAAGAAAATATTCGGGTTCTTGTGCCGCTTGTGGCTGGGAAATCCGGTCGCCACCAGACATTCTTTCAGTTGCGTGGTCTTCGAAACATGGATGGGCTGTCCGTTGAGCCGCGCCCCTCTTCCCCGCTCCGCGGTAAACAGTTCGTCGCGTGTGGGATCATACACGACCGCGGCAATGCGACTTGCCGACGCCGCGCGGTGTTCCAGCGCCATCGAAACGCAGAAGACCGGATATCCGTGCGCGAAATTGGTTGTGCCGTCGAGGGGATCCACGTACCAGCGATACTCGCTGCCCCGGTCGCTCAGTCCCTGCTCTTCTCCCAGCACGTCGTGCGAGGGAAACTCGCGACCGATGCGCTCACGAATCATTGCCTCCGACGCGCGGTCCGCGGCGGTAACCAGATCAGCTTCTCCCTTGTATTCGATTTTCAGCTTGGAGTGGAAGTATTCGAGAAGCAGGGCGCCCGCCTCGCGAGCGATGGACGACATCGCCGGGAGGAAGGTTTCGTGAGGAGTGTTAGGCACAGTGAGATGCCGGATGTCAGATCTTGCGGTATTAGGTGTAAGGTCTTCGGCCTCAGGCCTCGGATGCACGGTCTTTGGATTCCCAAGACCCAAGACCTAACACCCAAGACCGGGCAGTTAGTTCCGCTTCTCCTCTTCCGCGATATACATGATCTCGTGCTTGAAGATGAACAGGTTGGGCGCGCCTTCGCGCGTCAGCCGAACCATGTTCCTGTCGTAATACTCGATCCAGCCCCGGACCAACTGCCCGTCCATCAGCTTGATCAGCACAGGTCGTTGCTTTTCTCCCAGCGCTTTGAGGAAGGCAGCTTCTTCCTGAGTCTCCTCTGGAGGCGGTGTCCGGCCCCGCTTTCCGGCGTTGGCATTTCCTTGGGATGTCCGAAAAGACATGAAGGCATTGTACACAAACCGCGGGGTTGAACATGACGGCCGCGCAACGGCGTTGCGGAGATTTTCACAGCGCAGCTGCCGTAGACGCGAAGCTGGTCAGTGATTTCGCTCGCGCATGGCACGGTGACTTTCCGCCGAGAAAAGAAAACGCGCAGCCCGCCAGAGCCACAGCTCTGGTAGCGGCAGTTCTAAAGACCGGTCAGAATGAGATCTTCAGGCCCCATTGCATGGCGCGCGGCGCGCCCAGCGCACTGGTGCCGGACTGCAACGAAGCACGGTTCTGGCGGAAGGTTGCCGGATCCTTGATGTTCGCGCTTGTGCCTCCCACTGTACCGACGGGCTGAAAAGCGCTCCCTCCGTAGTAGCTGGCCAGCACGCTGTTGTTGCTCAGGCTCAGAGCACCGCTCTGCGCGTTCCCGGGAAGATCGAAGTTGGAGAAGTTGAAGACGTTGAAGATCCCGACTGTAGGCTCAATCGTGACCCGCTCCTTGAGCTTGTAGCTCCAGCCCAGATTGAGATCGAATGTTTTCAGCCAGGCCAGCCCGGCTGGATCGGGGATGGCACTGGCCACCGGTTGCTGCAACGCTCCGATCGCCTGCATATCGGTCTGCGTAAACACGCCGGCACTCATCAGCGCACCTCCTGCTGGCGTGGGTTGGCCCGCGAACGTAGTGTTGTAGTGGCTGATCACGTTTGGCAACCCATACGTGTCGATGTTTCGCATGTAGCTGCCGATGTTGGTCGTGGGCAGCGGATCGCCTGGCGTGCCGTCTCCAGTCACGTCCGAGACCAGGATTGCGGCCCCTCCGCCCGCGCCTGCGGGCAGGGTCAGCGTCTGCGGCAGCGGACTGAAGAAATGGCCGACGAAACCGAGCCGGAAATGGAACCGCAGGTCAAACGTTCCGCCGGCAGAGATTTGGTTCGTACGGTCCAAAGCGTTCGGACC
>CAYOUY010000282.1:0-1518 GCA_964407245.1 uncultured Acidobacteriaceae bacterium | reverse complement strand
GTGTTACGGCGTTGCGGGATATGTGCCCCCGCCGAACATCCCCCCCAGCTTCAACACCTGCAACTCCGCGGTCGTGGGCCAGAAGGATAGCCCGGCAGTCAAGCTCCTGCGGGCTGGTTGGCTCAAAAAGAAGGCGGAGATATCCGCTGGCAAATATCACATTCCCGACTCCGAAGACCCGGACACCCACAGCCACTACGACTGGTACGATGCCACCGGGTATAAGGTCCCGTTTCCCGGTGAGAAGACGGTTCGCCCGGCGAGCGACTTCAACCGACCGGCGCTCGCCAAGGCCGACCGGGACGACGACGACTAAAAGACGTTTCAACGGCAACGACCCTCTCTCCGGTTACCGGGGAGAGGGTTTTTTGTTCACGCCTCAGACGTGCGTCCCGTTGGACTCCTGCCGTCGCGGAGTCACCATAAATTCCCGCAGTTTTAACCCTTCTGTTGACAAGCGGCCGGGTCGCGCGTATACATTACTTTTCTAATATGTCGCACGCGACCTGCATTTGCGGACGCATTTCCATCATGGCCATGGCCATGTGTATGCCCGCGAATTGTGGGTCGTGAAGGAGCCGGCGACAGCAATCCTCAGTAAGCTCTTAAGCGACCCACGATGATTCGTGGGTCGTTTTGTTTCTGCCGGCATCCTTCTTGAAGGCGCCGGACACCATCTCCGAGGAGAAGACCATGGCCGACGAAGCCACCAGCAATAACAACTACAGACTTGCCACCCTCGCCGTTCACGGAGGCCAGCAGCCCGATCCCACCACCGGCGCGCGCGCTGTGCCCATCTACCAGACGACGTCCTACGTCTTCGAGAACGCTGAGCACGCCGCGCGCCTCTTTGCGCTGCAGCAGTTCGGCAACATCTATACCCGCATCATGAATCCGACCAACGATGTCTTCGAGAAGCGGATTGCTGCCCTCGAAGGCGGAGCCGCGGGTTTGGCGCTGGCATCGGGACAGGCGGCAGAGACGCTGGCGCTCACCACGCTGGCAGCTTCGGGCGACGAGATCGTCTCCACCACTTCGCTCTATGGCGGGACCTACAACCTGTTCCACTACACGCTGCCGCGCTACGGGATCACCGTGCGATTCGTTGACGCCGTGGACTACGACGGTCTGCGCCGCGCCATCAACAGCAAGACCAAGGCCGTCTATACCGAGACCATCGGTAATCCCAAGCTGGACATTGTGGATATCGAGAAGCTGGCGGCGATCGCGCACGAGCACGGGCTGCCGCTGGTGATCGACAACACTACGCCTTCGCCGGCGCTGTGCCGGCCCATCGAGTTCGGCGCGGACATCGTAGTGCACTCGGCCACCAAGTTCATCGGCGGCCACGGCAACTCGATCGGCGGCGTGATCGTGGACGCGGGCAAGTTCGACTGGAAGAAGTCAGGCCGCTTTCCGCAGTTCGTCGATCCCGATCCCTCGTATCACGGCGTGTCGTTTACTGAAGCCTTCGGGCCGCTGGCGTTCATCCTCAAGGCGCGGGTGCAGGGGTTGCGC
>CAYOUY010000281.1:0-14630 GCA_964407245.1 uncultured Acidobacteriaceae bacterium | reverse complement strand
CTGCCAGATGAACGTCCACGACTCGGAAAAGGTCGTGGGGACGCTGCTGCGGGAAGGCTACCGCCAGGTGGAAACCGTCGAACAGGCCGATCTGATCCTCTACAACACCTGCTCGATCCGCGACAAAGCCGAGCAGAAAGTCTTCCATCGCCTGGCTGACTACAAGAAGCTGCAATCGCAGGGAAAGAAATTCGGAGTGCTCGGCTGCGTCGCGCAGCAGGAGGGCGAAAAGATTTTCGAACGCGCGCCGCATGTGTCACTGGTGTGCGGATCGGCGTCGTACCGCAGTCTGCCGGAAATGTTGGTGCAAATTGAGGCAGGGAAGCGCTCGACCGGGCTCGACGACCGCCAGACCGACGAGTGCTTCGAGACCGAATTCACCGCCCGCGTCCACCCCCACCGCGGTTACATCACGATCATCGAAGGATGCGACAAGTTCTGCGCTTACTGCGTGGTGCCGTTCACGCGCGGCAAAGAGCGCAGCCGCACTTCCGAGTCGGTGCTCGCCGAGGCTCGCCAGATGGCCGATCTGGGCTATACCGAAATTCAATTGCTCGGCCAGAACGTAAATTCGTACAAGGATCCGACGAGCGACGCATCGAAAAAGCGCTCATTCGCCGAGTTGCTCGTGGCCGTAGCGGAGGTTCCCGGGATCAAGCGCGTGCGCTTCACTACGTCCCACCCGCGCGACTTCGGGCGCGACATCGTCGAAGCCATCGCCGCTGTGCCGGTTCTGTGTGATCACGTTCACTTGCCGGTACAGAGTGGCTCGACGCGCGTGCTCGATGCCATGCAGCGCCTCTACACCCGCGAGGATTACCTGGAACGCATCGCTTGGATCAAGACGGCGAAGCGCGAGATCAGCATCACGACCGATGTGATCGTCGGTTTCCCGGGCGAGACTGAGGCCAATTTCGCGGAGACGCTGACGCTGCTCGACGAAGTGGGCTACGACGGCGTTTTTTCCTTCAAATACTCGCCGCGGCCGAACACACCCGCGCTCAAGCTTGACGATGCCATCCCGGATTTAGAGAAAGCGCGCCGTCTTGAGGTGGTGATGGCGAAGCAAAGGGAGATTCAGCTTGCGCGCTACAAGAAATATATTGGGACGATTGCTGAAGTAATGGTTGAAGGGCACAACGAAACGCGGGGCCAGTGGATTGGGCGCATGAGTTCGAACAAAACCCTGAATTTCACGCTTGAGGCACGGCGAGATCGCCCCTTACCAGCGCCCGTCCTGGGAAGCTACGCGCAAGTTCTGGTCACTGGCAGCTTTCCCAACAGTCTGGTCGGCGAAATGGTGGTATAAGGGGGAACGGCCCCGGCGCACAATGGGCCTGGAGTTCACGATGGAAGTGGAAATGACAATCCGCGGGCTTCTGATGGATCCGGTGACCAATACGCCGATCGTAATTCTGAAGGACGTGGGCGGAGACACCGTTCTGCCCATCTGGGTAGGCGCCTACGAGGCCCAGGCCATTGCGCTCGAGATGGAGAAGGTAACCACTCCACGGCCCATGACTCACGACCTTATCAAGAACGTACTGACCGGGCTTGAGACCCAGGTTCATCGGGTTGTCGTGACCGAGCTGCGCGAAGATACGTTTTATGCCGTGATCTGGCTCGAGCGCGGCGGGGAAGTCATCAGCATTGATTCGCGGCCCTCGGATGCGCTGGCGTTGGCCCTGCGTGTGGATTGCCCCATCTTTGTGGACGAAGTTGTTCTTAAGAACTCCAAGCTCGCGGCCAACCTCTCGGAGCGGGTCAGCGGCGACGAACTGCGCAAATGGCTGGAAGGCCTGAACGACGAGGATCTGGGGAAGTATAAGATGTAGGGGCGGCCACGCTTCTGTTTGAGGCATCATACCTTATGGCTTGACATCATTATTCAATGATTGACATCAATTGGCCTAGGGTGTCATCATATCTTCATTATGCGCACCACTCTAAACCTTGATGATGACGCCCTGAAGATTGTCCGCGAGTATGCGGAGACGCGCTCGGTACCCTTAGGAAAAGCGGCCTCAGAGTTGATGCGGCGGGGAGCGGCGAATCCCATTCCCACGCGGATGGTAAACGGATTCGTGATCTTCGACATTCCGCCGGGTGGGCCAAAGATTACCAGCGAGCGAGTGAAGGAATTGGAATCTGAATTCGAATGACGTATCTGCTCGACGTGAACGTTCTGGTTTCATTGTCCTGGCCTGACCACGTCGCGCATGCAGTGGTGCGACGATGGTTCGTGAAAAATAGCGGCAAAGGCTGGGCGACCTGCCCGCTGGTTCAAGCTGGGTTTGTGCGAATCATATCCAATCCGCTTTTCTCGTCACGTTTCGTTTCTGTGCAGGAAGCTACGGACGGCCTTCGAGCAAGCCTGGCCAGCGAGGATCACCAGTTCTGGCCGGATTCGATCTCGTTGCCAGAGGCGATGGAAGTTCTTACGATGCCCATCAGCGGACACCGGCAGATCACTGATGCCTATCTGGTGGCGCTGGCGATTGAGCACCGGGGCAAACTGGCCACGCTGGATCGTAGAATTGCCCTGTTCGCGCCGCCTGGATCGGTCGAAGTAATCACTTAGAATGGCCTGCGCGGTTTACATAATACCTGTTATCGGACGTTACTATCCTGCGCCTTGGGCCCGGATTCTTCAGCCCTCGCCCCCGCTCCCGCGGTCCCTGTCTGAGCGGACAGCCTGATCCGCGGCTCCTTGAGCGTATACTTCAACATGCACCACAGGGCGCGCACGCCGTCTTTCCATCCAATCTTTTTCCCTTCCTCGTAGGTGCGTCCCCAATAGCTGATGCCGACCTCGTAGACGCGCAGGTTGCGCTTGGCAATTTTCACGGTAATCTCTGGCTCGAAACCAAAGCGGTTCTCCTCGACCGGAATCGACTGAATGATGTCGCGACGAAAGGCCTTATAGCAGGTCTCCATATCGCTCAGGTTCATGTTAGTCAGGGCGTTCGAAATCAGGGTCAGAATGCTGTTGCCGACGAAGTGCCAGAAATACAGCACGCGATGCGGCCCGGAGCCGAGGAAGCGCGAGCCATAGACCACGTCGGCCTTGCCCTCGATCAACGGCCGCAACAGAACCGGGTATTCGGCAGGGTCGTATTCGAGGTCGGCATCCTGAATGATTACGAAGTCTCCCGTGGATTCCTGTACTCCCCGTCGCAGAGCTGCCCCCTTGCCCATATTCCTGGGTTGAAGGAATACGCGAACCTGGGGATGACGGGCTTCGAGCTCCTGCAGAATCTCGCGGGAACCGTCGCGGGAGCCGTCGTCGACGCAAATCAGTTCAATCTCCAGCGGAACCGCGAGAACGCGTTCCACCACCTGCCGCAGCGTGGCGCGCTCGTTGTAAATGGGCATGACGACGGAGAGTTTCATGCGTTCACTGCAACAGTAACGACGGAGGACGTTGGGGTCAAGGCTCCCGGGGCCCGATCAAATGGCTAAGAGCGCACGGGCGCTTCTGTCGTGGACAGCACAATCCCAGGATGGAAAAGCGTACCGGCTACGCGTGTCGCGATGGCGATCAGTTCCCTTTGGCCGCAGAACACTTTGACCTGGCGGGCGCGCGAAAGTTCCGGCAAGTTAACCGTGCGGCCGTTCCGGATGCGCGCGGCAGTGAGCTCGTCTGCGGTAACGCTGGGCAGTTGCGGCAGCAGCTTGCGGGGATGGACGAAGAGATCGTCGAGCGATTCAAAGGCAAGCTCCTCCAAAGTGTGGGCCTCGGCGAGGGTGAACTCCGCAACTGCGGTCCGGCGCAGCGATTCCAGATGTGCGCCGCAGCTTAGAATCTGGCCCATATCGTGGGCGACGGACCGCATGTAGGTGCCGGAGCCGACGCGGGCGCGAAAACGGGCGCGGTCGCCCTCAACTGAAAGAATGTCAAATTCCTTGATCTCGACCTGCACCGGCTTGATTGCGACTTCTTTGTGCCTACGCGCAAGCTTGTACGCAGGGACACCTTGAATTTTCTTCGCGGAAAATGGCGGCGGTGTCTGCTCGATCACACCACGAAAACGGGCCGCCCTCGCCTTCACCTCATCAGCGCAAAGGCTGACGGCCTGAGCCGCGCAAGTAGGTTCGCCCTCCGCGTCGTAAGTGTCGGTAGAGAAACCGAAGCGGATGGTGCCTTCGTAGGTTTTCTCGGCGTGAGTGTAGAACTGGGCGAGGCGTGTGAGGCTGCCGATCACGAGCGGGAGAACGCCGGTGGCCATGGGATCGAGTGTGCCGAGGTGCCCGACCGAACGCTGCCCGAAGATGCGGCGCACGCGGTTGATCACGTCGTGGGAGGTCGGCCCAGCGGGCTTGTCGAGGATGAGGACGCCATTCATGCCGGGATTTGATAACTTGGTAACGAACCTAGCCAATCTACCATGCTGCCGCTTAAAGACGACCAGCCCCGCTACAGCACGCCCTTCGTGAACAATTTTCTGATCGGGCTGAATATTTTCATTTATTTGCTGCAGTTTCTGCAATTCATTCAGGATCCGCGCGGCTCGGAGTTGTTCATACGGCAGTTTGGCGAAGTGCCTTCTCATTTGACGGCATTCCTGGCCGGCTCACATCGCTACTCGTTGCCGCAGGTTGTGGTTCCCTTCTTCACCTCAATGTTCCTGCATGGCGGCTGGGAGCACGTTCTGGGCAACATGTGGTTTCTCTACATTTTTGGCGACAACGTTGAGGACTACCTGGGACACTTTAAGTACCTGGTGTTCTATCTGCTGTCGGGGTTGTTGGCCATGGCCACGCAGGTCGCAATTTATCCGCATTCCAATGTTCCGACGGTGGGCGCCAGCGGAGCGATCGCAGGCGTGCTGGGAGCTTATTTTCTGCTTTATCCGCGAGCGCGCGTGCTGACGTGGTTCTTTGTATTTGTGATGTATCTGCCTGCCTGGATTGTGTTGGGCGAGTGGTTCGCCCTGCAGTTTTTCGCCGGAGCGGAGACGTTGTCGATGGCGCATGTCGGCCGCGACGTCGGCGGCGTTGCGTTCTGGGCGCACATCGGCGGCTTCATTTCGGGGATGGTGATGATCAAGCTGTTTCCCGAGCGGCAGAGACGCTATCCGTACGTGTACCGGTAAGGCTTGCAAGGATCCTTCGACTGCGATGGAGCTTCGCTGCAGGCGAAGCTCCATTTTCGCTCAGCATCTTCCCTCAGGATGACTGCCCCGGGCTCGGAAGCCCGGCAGACGCGGTCACTTCTTCGGCCTCGACTCCGGTGGAACCAAGCCTGCCAGCCGGTAGTAAACCACCAACTGGCCATAGTGTTCGCCCGAGTGTTCGATGAAGCCGTAGGCGAAATCGATTACCCGCACCTGCTGGTGAGCGAAAGGATCAACGATGAGATCGTTGAGGCCCTTGTCGCCCTTGGCTTGAATTGCGGCGGCTCCGTCGGCGAAGGACTTCTTCACGTAGGCGACCACGTCGGCCTTCGTCTTGTATTTCTCGCGGCTGGGATTTTCGTCGACCTTGGCGTTCGAGCCGGTTGCCGGGTTCGTGAAGTAGTAGTTGGCTCCGGCGGCATGCAGCAGTTGCTCGGCAAAGCTGCGCTGCGCGGGCGTGGGCTTCATGTCGTACTTGTCTTCCGGAAAATCCTCGGCCATGGCGATGAGCTTGCGACCAATGTCGTTCCAGGAATCGAGCACCACCTTGGAAGGCGGGTCCGGAGGCTTGACGGCTTCTTTTTTGTCTTGAGCATGAACGGGAAAGGCGAGGGCCGCAGCGAACAGCACCGAGGCCAGCGTTGTCGCGATGAAGTTTGTCGCGATCAAGCTCGTTGCGAACAGAAACGGGGACTTCGTCATAGGACTCTCTCCAGAATGTTGCGAAATTCAGGGTGAATTGGCGGTCGCCATTGTACTTGGACTTGCGGGGGAAGCAAAGGCGAGCAGAGGGAAGCTAAAGCGTCCCGACGCTCGGGCGAATTTCGATGCTCTCGACCGTCGTGTTGGCGGGTAGCAGGATCGCTTGCACGACGGCTTGTGCCACGGTCTCTGGCGCCATCATTTTGCGGCGCGGCGCCTGCGGCCATAACGTTTTCCAGATGTCAGTGTCTGTCGCACCGGGCAACAGGGCGATCACGCGAATGCCGCGCGGGCGGAGCTCCTCGCGCAACGTGTTGGTCAGGCCAAGTGCTCCGTGCTTGGCGGCATTGTAAGCGGCCTGGCCGGGGAAAACGCGATTGGCGGCGACGGAAAGATTGTTCACGATCGTGCCCCCGCGCTTCATGATCGCCAGCGCTGCCTGGGTCACGAGGAACGTGCCATCGAGATTGGTCTCGAGGACATCTTTCCACATGGGAAGGGGAAGTTTCTCGACGGGAAAGTTGGGATGTGCAATGCCGGCATTGTTGATGAGCATGTCGAGGCGGCGAAATTCACGCCGGATCGAGCGGAATAGATCGTCGACGGAATTGGGATCACGGACGTCGCAGGCACGCGCGAGGACGCGGATTTTCCTGCGTTCCAGTTCCCTGCCGATTTTTCTCAGGCTGGATTCATTGCGTCCAGTCACGACCAGGTTGCAGCCCTCGGCGGCGAGAACGCGGGCAATGGCAAGCCCGATGCCGCGCGTGCCGCCGGTGATGAGGGCGACCCGGTTGCGGAGGGGAGCGGAATTATGGGATGGAGGTGTTGTGTGCTGTCTCAGTGCGGTTCAGCTCCACGCGAGATCCTTCGCTTTGCAGACACAGGCTGCGCTCAGGATGACGCCCTATTTCACGCCCCAGCGATCATACGCCGACAACCTTTCAGACTCCGTTCGGGCGCTGGCGGATGAGCGACAGGAATTCCGACCTGGTCTCTTCTTCGTTGCGGAAACAGCCCAGCATCGATGAAGTGACAGCGGCAGAGTGCTGCTTCTCAACGCCACGCATCATCATGCATAGATGGCGCGCTTCAATCACCACGCCGACACCCTGCGGCTCGATCACCTTCTGAATGGTTTCCGCGATCTGCGTGGTCAACCGTTCCTGAATCTGCAGCCGGCGGGAGAACAACTCGATCAAACGCGGAATCTTGCTCAGGCCGATCACGCGGCCGTTCGGAATGTAGGCGACGTGGACCTTGCCGAAAAACGGGAGCAGGTGATGCTCGCAGAGGCTGAACATCTCGACGTCTTTGACGATAACCATTTCGTCATAGGTCACGGTGAACAGCGCGCCCTTGAGCAGTGCCTCCGGGTCTTCCTGATAACCACGCGTAAGGAATTGCATCGCCTTGCGCACGCGGTGCGGAGTGCGGGCGAGCCCTTCGCGGTCGGGGTCTTCGCCTAGGCGTATGAGCATTTCGCGGACCAGATCTTCGTAACTGGCACTGGTCAGCGTTGCAGATTCGTTGACCGTTGTTGTGCCGGGCGCCGTTGTGTTGGTTCGTTCCGTGGGTTTCATGGTGTGGGGTGCGCCCCTTTGTGGCGCCTACGTCCTTAGTTCATTTTCTCCGGCGTACTCGAACGAATTCATCATGGTTTCTTCAAGTCTTACCTTTTCCAGATGCGCGGGCGTGAAGCCGCGCTGCAATATTTCGAAGATTTCCACGCAAAGATTTTCCGTGGTCGGCACGATTTGGGCAAATTCTTTCTTCGTGTTCAAGTTCTCCAGGTTGTAGCGGGCGAGCACTTCCCTTTCGACAAAGCCATCGAGGTCCACTAGGTTGCAGACCATGCCGGTGCTCGCGTCGACCGGCCCGCTGACAGTCACCTCCAGCGCGTAGTTGTGGCCGTGTCCGTAGGGATTGTTGCACTTGCCGTAGGTGGCAAGGTTTTCAGCGTCGGACATCTTCCCGCTGTGCAGTCGGTGCGAAGCCGAGAAGCAATAGCGGCGGGTGAGATATGCTTTCATGGAATATTTCAGATTTCAGATTGTAGATTTCAGATTTGTGCGGGACTTCCGCCCGACCGATTTTCAATCTGAAATCTAAAATCTGCAATTTTTTCTTCACTCCTCCCCGTAGAAATCAACGAACAGGTCCGGCGTCTCGTAAACGCGAACACGATGCAAACGGGCCTGCCGCAGCTTTGATTCCAGCCGCTGCCAGATGGCTATGGCGATGTTCTCGGTTGTAGGAATGCGAGTGAGAAACTCCGGAACTTCTTTATTGAGAAAGCGGAGGTCCATGGCTTCGAGCACTTCGCGGTGCATGATTTCCTTCAGTTGCTTGAGGTCGACGACGAATCCGGAGCGCGGATCGACTTCCCCTTTCACCGTGACTTCCAGAGTGTAATTGTGGCCGTGACCGTTGGGGTTGTTGGTCTTGCCGAATACGCGGCGATTCTCTTCCGGAGTGAACTCCGGATTGTGGTAGTAGTGCGAGGCGGAAAATTCGGCTTTGCGGGTGAGATAGACCATGGATTCAGGTGCCAGTTGTCAGTGGCCAGGGACCAGCAGGCCTCCTTTATTGGAGTATGTGCGGCCCTTCCATGGAACGCTTCCTTTGGCGTGCGCACGCTTCGAGCGCAGCAGCAAATAGGCGAACATCGGCATGCCGAAGAGGGCGCCGAGAAACCCCATTCCTACCGCGAAATTCGCGTGCTGCAGTCGACGCATTGTCATGAAGGTGATCCAGACCATAAAGGCGATGCTCCATGGTGCTACACCGAGCAACTTCATCGGCCACAGCATAGTCCCCCAGAGAGGCCCCCATCTCAATAGCGTCTTCACTGCCAGCCAGCCGGGACTCGGAAACAGCAGCGCCAAATTCTTGGTCCAGCCGTCGCGCAGTTGACGGAAATTACGGTACATTCGGGTACGGACGGCATCGTCCGCATAGCGAAAACGGATCTTTCGCCTAGAGAGCTTCATGACCCGGGCAAGAGCAACATCTTCGAGGATCTTGCCGGCAATTGCCGCGTGGCCGCCGACAGAATCGTAAGCTTCGCGCCTGACGAGGATGTATTGCCCATTGGCTGCGGCTATTGGAGACCCCGGATCGCGCACTTTTGCCGGCGGATACTCCCTCGCCAACTCAGCAAAGACAACCGGCAGAACCGCCATCTCCCAGAACGTGACTGTGATTTGCTCGGGCGAATACGAAAGCATGTCGGCGTGGTGCTCTTTCGCTTCGGCCACAGCTCTCGTGTGCGAGCCGGGCAGATGGATTGTGTCGGCGTCGGTGAAAAGCAGCCATTCGCCACTCGCCTCGTGGACGCCACTGACGATCGCGTTGTTCTTCCCGGTCCAGCCCGCGGGCAGCGGCCCGGCTTCGATCACGCGAACTTTTTCCGGATGTGCGATAGCGAACGACTCCGCGACCTCACACGTGCGGTCGGTCGAATGATCATCGACGACAATCACTTCGGAAGCGATACCCGCCTGCGAAACCAGCGAGTCGAGGCAGGCCGCGAGGCTAGCCTCTTCATTGCGCGCCGGCACAATTATCGACACAACCGGCTGCATCGCTTCGCCCTCACGCCGGACTGTTTCGCTCGCAGTCATGCGGTGAATTTATTATTATAACGACATGCGCCGTCTCGCTCATGGCCGCTTCACTGTGACCGGCATCGCTCTGCTCCTCACTCTTTTCGGCTGTTACAGCGGGTCGCGGCCGCCCCGCATCGGCTCGAACGCGCCCGATTTCACCGTGCAGGATTCGCAGAATAAAGTCACGCTGAGCCAGTTTCGCGGGCAGGTGGTGGTGTTGAATTTTTGGGCGACATGGTGCCCTCCGTGCGTCGAAGAAATGCCGTCATTGGTCGAAATGCAGCGCCGCATGAAGGATAAGGGCATCACCGTGGTCGCAGTCAGCATTGACGTTGATGAGAACGCCTACAAGAAATTTGTCAAAGAGCACAGCGTGAACCTGCTCACGGTGCGCGATCCGGAGCAGAAAACGCCCACTCTATACGGCACGCACGGATGGCCCGAGACTTTCATCATCGACCGCAATGGCGTGATGCGCCGCAAGTTCATTGGTCCGGTCGACTGGACCGACACTGAGATCACGGGCTTCCTCGGCAAACTGTAATCACCCGGTTTCTTCTACTGCGGAGTCAGGGGGCACGGAGAATTTGGCTCTGTTTTCCTCTGACTCTGTGCCTCTGTGGTGAAAGCTACAGCTTGATCCTTCTCAGCCTTAGCGCGTTAGTGATCACCGAGACAGAGCTGCAGCTCATCGCCGCTGCGGCGAAGATGGGGCTGAGCAGCAATCCGAAAAACGGATAGAGCACGCCGGCCGCAATGGGCACCCCGACAGCGTTATAGATGAACGCAAAAAAAAGATTCTGTCGGATGTTGCGCATGGTAGCCTGGCTGAGCCTGCGGGCGCGGCGGATGCCGGTCAGATCGCCTTTGACCAGCGTAATGCCGCCGCTTTCCATAGCGATGTCGGTGCCTGTGCCCATGGCGATGCCGACGTCAGCTTGCGCCAGCGCGGGCGCGTCGTTGATGCCGTCGCCGGCCATGGCGACGACTCTTCCCTGCTGCTGAAGTTTCTTGACGACTTCAGACTTGCGTTCGGGCAAGACCTCTGCTTCAAACTCATCGATGCCCAGAGTGCTGGCGATCCTCAGGCTCGTGATCCGGTTATCGCCCGTGAGCATGAGCACGCGCAAGCCGCATTTCTTGAGTTCCTTTACCGTGTCGGCAGTGCCCGCCTTGAGCTGGTCGGCAATCGCCAGCGTACCGACGTAGCGGCCGTCGATGGCGACACAAAGGACAGTGTCTCCGGGGTAAGCGCCGGAGATCACCTCAGCCTTCTGTAGGATTCCCAATTCCACCATCATTCGCATGTTGCCGACCGCGACCTTGTGTCCATCGACAACACCTGTAATTCCCTTCCCCGTGATGGATTGAAACTCTTGCGGCGAAGAAAGCTTGAGTTTCTTCTCGGTGGCGACTTCGACGATCGCCGCAGCCAGGGGATGCTGGCTCGCCCGCTCCAGACTGGCCGTCAGCCGCAGCGCTTCGGGATCGTTGGCAAGGGATTCGGCGATTCCGACCACACGCGGCTTCCCTTCGGTCAGCGTGCCCGTTTTGTCGACCACGAGGGTGTCGACTTTTTCCATGATCTCGAGAGCTTCGGCGTTCTTGATCAGAACGCCGGCACGGGCGCCACGGCCGGTGCCAACCATGATCGCCATGGGCGTGGCCAAACCGAGTGCGCACGGGCAGGCGATGATCAGGACGGCGACGGCGTTCACAAGAGCGTGGGCGAGTCGCGGCTCTGGGCCGACAAGGAGCCACACTGCGAACGTGATGATCGAGACGGCGACCACCGTGGGCACGAACCACGCCGAGACGCGATCGGCCAGACGCTGAATCGGGGCTCGGCTGCGCTGGGCTTGTCCTACGAGCTGCACAATACGCGCCAGCAGAGTTTCAGATCCCACTCGTTCGGCGCGCATGATAAATGATCCGCTGCCATTGATGGTGGCGCCGATGACTTTGTCGTTCGGCGATTTTTCCATCGGCATGGATTCGCCGGTGATCATCGATTCGTCCACGGCACTGCGGCCTTCAAGCACGACTCCATCGACCGGCACTTTTTCTCCTGGGCGCACCCGCAGGCGATCGCCGGGCTTCACGCGCTCCAGAGGGATGTCTTTTTCTATAACCTCGCCACCGTTTCCGTCAGCCAGCAGGCGCGCGGTTTTCGGGCTGAGGTCGAGCAGGGCGCGAATCGCCGCCGAGGTGCGGCTGCGGGCGCGAAGCTCCATGACCTGTCCGAGGAGAACGAGTGTCGTGATAGCCGCCGCTGCCTCGAAGTAAACGTCTGGGTAGCCGCTGCTCATACCCATGACACCGCGCATCGACGCAGGAAAAATCTGCGGCAAGAACGTCGCCACCACGCTATAGAGGTACGCAACGCCTGTACCCAGCCCGATCAGCGTGAACATGTTGGGGCTGCGGTTGACCAGCGACGTCCAGAACCGCCGCAAGAATGGCCAGCCGCACCAGAGCACGGCGGGAGTGGCGAGGAGGAACTCGATGCGTGGGAGATTGATCACCAGGCCGTTGATGTCGAGGTTGACTGTGACCTTGAAGGTGCTCGAGATCATGCTGCCCATGGCAATCGCCAGCAGCGGAGCCGACAGCGCCAGGCTCACCCAGAATCGGCGCGTCATGTCACGCAGTTCGGGATTCTCTTCTGCCGCAGCTGCCACTGTGTGAGACTCGAGCGCCATACCGCAAATGGGGCACGAACCGGGCTCTGGACGCACGATTTCTGGATGCATGGGGCAGGTGTACTCGGCTTGCGCGGCAGCGAACGGAACTTCCGGTTCCAACGCCATGCCACAGGAAGGGCAGGCCCCGGGCTTGCTCTGTCGTACCTCCGGGCACATGGGGCACACATAGGCAGGTTGCGTCGGGCTAGGCCCAAGGTCCCTCGACTTCGCATCCGTCTCGCTAGCGCGAACCGGATGCTCCGCTCGGGATGACAGGGGGGGCGAAATCGTTACTACATCCGGGGTCGGCTTGGTGCTTTGCATGCCAAGCGTCACCAGTCCCGAGGGCTTGTGTAAGTACCGCTGGGGGTTGGCTTTGAACTTTTCCGCGCATCCCGCGCAGCAGAAGTAGTACTTTCTGCCCCCATGTTCGTGGACATGGCGCGCAGTCTCAGGATTGACGTTCATCCCGCAGACGGGATCGCGCTCGAGGGTGGGAACAAGATTCAAAGCCGTCATGGATTGGCCAGAGATTCCAGGCAATTCGTGCTGTTTGATGGCGGATGCTCTATATTGGATTCGTCTTTGATTCGTCTGGCGCTGGCCGGACGCGTCCACTCCATCATACGGAAGGCTGCAAGCAATGACTTATCTGGATGTGGTTTACAGCTACGGGTCGGTTCCCGGCGAGAACGAATTGCGGGCGATTGACGGCATGCGCGAGGTTTATGGAATCCGCAGTGTTCGGTTTAACGAAAAAGAGCACACCGTGCGGGTCGAGTTCGATGCTTCCCGCATGAAGCAGGAGGCCGTAGCTCGTCTGCTGCGGCAGGCGGGAATTGACGTGCGGGAACCGGTGGCCCTGGCCTGAAAGCGGCAAACGCCGGGCTGGTTAAGGGGCTTCGGAGGGGGAGGGCTGCCCTGCAGGATGGAAAAGCAAGGGGCGCCCAAGAAAACCTCTGGCCGAAGTTATTCTCTGGAGCGCCCCGTTGCGCGCCACTTCGTCTGCCAGGTGTTAGAGCATGCGGCGTGCCGTGCGCAAACTCTTCAAAACAAAAGCGGTCAGTTTTTCCTGCCCGGTAGGAATTGCCATGCCACGGGAAAGAATTACTACAGCGCCGGAAGTGCAAAGTCTGGGCCAGAACGCTGTTGAAAACTACTCTGGGGTCTTAAACTCTTGCGGGCCACACAGACCGGGCCTAATCACACCTGATCCTGTTCGGAATTCGGAACAAGTTCGAGAAATTCTGCTCTTCTCTTAGAAATCTGGAGTAACGTGTTCGCCCTACCTTAGGACCCGTGTGCTCGGTTCGAAACCGGAGGTGTTCCATGGCCACTCTTAGCCGGCGAGCGTGCATGAAGGCAATGCTAGGCAGCGTGGCAGCAGCGGCCGCCAATCCCACATTCGGCGCGGTGCCGCAGACAGTACCGCAGAAGGAACAACCCCCAGCGCATGTTGGCGCCCCCGAATTCTGGAAGCGGGTCGACGCAATCAAGGCCAGGGATCTGGTGCAGAACGCCATCCGTGCTGCCCAGGCGCAGGTGAAGAGCCGCAGAGCGGTAAATACTTCCAAGCGAGCTTCTGTTCTGCTCGGCGGCGCTGCGGGCGAGGAATTCCGCAAACAGGCCCGGGTAAGTCATGACGCCCGGACGGCTGCCCTGCAAAAAGCGAAACAGGCGTTGGCCGAATTCGTCAAGGGCGCGGGGTCTTCCGGAGAAAAGCGCTTCGCCGAGTTTGTGAATGCGGGCCGTCTCCAGGAGGTCACCAAACACGCGCGCGAGAGCAGCATCCAAGCCATACTCCATTCTGACGCGTCTCCGGCGGAAGCTCAGACCGCGCTCAAAGCTCTCGACGAACGATTGGCAAAGATCGGAGGGCTGAAGTCCTTCGCCGACCTGACCGCCTATCTCGATGGGCATTTCGACGAGCTCATCGCGCGAAAATTATCCGATGAGCAAGAAGATCAGAATGGGCTATGCGTGCTCATTCTCATCATTACCAGCGTCTTTGCTGTGCTGGTCGTCGTCGCAGCCATTATCTGTATCTTCACCTTAGGCGCGGGCTGCCAAGGCCTATTGAATCAACTCCTCGACCAGGCGTGTCCCTGATCGAGAGAGCGGTTTGACGACAGAGCCGCAGGTTACGACAAGGGGGATGAGAGTAGCCGCCCGATGTTCGGAACTCGCGCCGAATTTCCGCTATAATCAAAACACCGATCCGCGCCCTTAGCTCAGTTGGATAGAGCGTCTGGCTACGAACCGTGACGCTCAAAAATCTAAGTGCCGTGTCGTCAGTCGCCTACGGGCGCACCTACTCTGAAAACCTGCCTCAGTTGGGCTATACTTCCCTCCCCACCCGTCAACCCGCTACCGTCAGGCCGCAGCAGGAGCGCAACGAAGGGGCGGACAAAGGGCGCAAAGTTGTGAAATGGCCTGCTTACAACAGTTAGGGACTGGGGGAAGCGGGCGGTAGCGTGAAGTCAATACCGGAACGCCATTCGCCGTCGCCAAGTTCG
>CAYOUY010000280.1:0-11431 GCA_964407245.1 uncultured Acidobacteriaceae bacterium | reverse complement strand
GCTCCAGCGAACGAGTTCCCCCCACCTTCCGGTCGAGAACAGCTCCATCGAAGAGCCGGCGCTTGTGCCCGCTCCCATCACATACAAATTGCGCAGGTCCGTCCTGACGATCGCGTCTTGGGAAGATGCTTTTCCGCTCATCACATCGGCCAGCCCGACCGCAGGCAACCCTCCAACCAGTTTGGTCAGACTGCGGCTGCGAAGGTCACCATCGATCAAAAGAACGCTCTGGTTTTCCACTTGCGCGCAACAGCATGCCAGATTGAACGCGGTCAGCGTCTTGCCCTGGGCCCTGCCTACGCTCGTGATCGCGATGGAATGACACCCCCGGCTGGCCTGGAATTTCATTAATCGCGTGCGCAAGCCTTTGTACGATTCCAGTGCCGCAATGGCATATCGCTGGTTCGCTGTCACGATCGGCCTGCTGGCGTCTCGGGGCAAGGGAATCCGCGGCAAATCTGCAAGGCAGAAAGGTGTCCCTTCTCGTTCAGCTCCACTGTGTCCATTGGAGGGTTGAGAGTCGCCCAGGGAATCAGTGGCAGGCACGGGGGATTTCTTCCGAGCGAACTCCACGACTGGCTCGGAGCGCACTACGTTTGCTTCGGCGCCTGCACGCAGCGCAACGCTTCCGGGATTTTCAAGAGGTTTCGCCATTTACACATCCCAAAGAACTGCCTGATTGTTCTTGGAATTGTCAGCGCCAACTAAAGTGCGAAAGGCAGGGCTTCGCCAGCGTGAATTAGCAGCCGCCAATTTCCTCAAAGCCTGGTTCCTTGACACAACAACCATAGGCCCCAACGGCGACAGGAGTAGGGCAAGGCAGCCACACTAAACTGCATCTGCAAAAGGACTGTTAATTGATTGTGAATGGTTGATGAATTTCCGGAACGAAACAGCCTCGGTTTGGGCAGCCGGGAGTTCGCCAAGGCTTGCTGAAGGCACGCTTCTGCGAGCAACGCCCGAGAGAGTCATTCGCGGCCAGCTCGTCACAAACCGCAAATCGTCGAATTTCTCACCTCGCCGAGGCACTATGTCTACCGCGAGAACCATGCCCGTAACCAGGTTGGGCACTCCGTAGACGTGCGCGTCGGTGATCTCAGGCATCCCCAGAATAATTTCCTGGTTGAGTTGCGACAATGTCGCCTTATGCCGAACGCATCGTGACTGCCCTGCTGTTTTAGAAAGGAAACATTATCATGCACGGCGCTCGGCCACCCTGCTTCACGGCGACGCCCGGCACACAAAGTTCACAGTGGTCACCGCCAACTCTGAGCGGCTGTATCTCTCGAAGTCCGGTGCAATAGGCAACCTGGAGAGCGCCGGTTCCACTCCCGGCCTTACGTATTGTCTGGCCGCCGTCACTGTCAATCCGCAGCTCTCAGCCACTTGCAGGAAATCGGACGCACGCAGGCGGTTCTGATACTGCAGCGAATTGTTCCACCTGCGCCACTCCGGTGCGGTGAAGCGGAGGTAGTTCACGTAGCTGATGCTTTGGTCGAAATGCGCATAGTGGTCGTTGCAGGCGACGCAGTGCACGGCTGCTCCGGCCGGCCGCAGAATCCGCCGTGTTTCCTGCATGATGGCAGTCAACGCGCATGGCGTGACATGCTCGAGAACGCTGTTCGAAAAGACAATGTCGACGCTTTGATCAGGTAATCCCGTACGAGCGGCATCGGCTGGCGCCCGATAGCTGATCTCGCAGGCCGCAAGAATGTCGCTTCCGATTTTTTTGTAGCGCTCCTGTATCGGGGCGAAGGGAAGGCCGGCTGCCTCGGCGATGGACTCCAGATGAGGCTCCAGCGTGAACACGAGACGCCGCGTCAGTCCAAGTCTCAAGTGCCGCTTTTGATCGTAGGTGTTGCAGGCCTGTGTGCCTGCCAGCCAAAAACACACCGGCAACGTCGGGAACCAACCCGTTCCAATTTCCACGGTGACGGCGTTGCGGATGTCGACGCCGGACTCCGCCAGCAGATTCATCATCCCGATCCAGTCCTTAACCTTGCCTTCGACATGAGCCTCGAAATTGCGCAGCCCACCAACTCGCAGTTGAAGCAGGTTGTTAAGGTCGCTGCCAAAGGGCACGACCGCAAGCACATTTTGGACTACAGCCTTGGCCCGCCAGTCCACAGACTCTCCCGACACTCGAGGTTGGCGGATTGTACAGCGGCTACTTTAACGGTTTGTGAATGCGGTTACCGGTCGGTGGCTGAATTTGGACCAGATTCAGCCGCTACCGGGTTGTGGGCAGTTTGTTCTTGGCAGTCACCTTACGATGAGTGAGAGACTTTCTCCGGTTCGCTCGTCAGGAGGTGATCAACTGCTTGCGACAGCGCACAGGCTGTGACCGGACGCACGCAATAGCGGGATCAAGTCAAGAATTGTCGGCAATCCGGACAGCGAGCGGCGCAGCCTTGCGCATGCCTGCGCCGCTCGGTGCGCGGAGAATCGGTCGGTCTTAGTGATGATGAGTCGTCTGAGAGCCGAAGAAGAGGTAGAAGTTCGAGGGCGCCTGCACTGCTCTTCCGGCGTTCTCTGCGGCCTGCATCTTCTCTGTCGACGTGATGCCTGAGCTTCCATCTGCCGTTGGCCAATCGCTTTGATCCAGCACCAGCACCGGGATCACCTGCCACCAGATCGGAGTCAGGTTGACGTCGAAGGGTAGAACGATGTGGCTGTGATTCGGAGTCGGGACAAAAACATTCGTCGCCGGAGGCGGTAGGTATCCAAGCTGCACCAGCACCGGGCCAAGATCCAGCCGGGAAGCGTGCATGGTGCAGGTTCCCGGAGGAAGATTCGGTCCTGGGCATTGCGTGTAGACGAGCGGCTTTGCTTTGAACGCCTCTGGCAGTGCACCGAACAGCGAGATCAGCGTGCTGCCCAGCGCAGAACCGCACCTTGTTCCCGGCACGATGCCCGTACACGAGATGGCATCGCTCGCGTTCTGATCGTTGTCTACGGAAAACATCGGTACAAGAACATAGAGCGGCTCGGTGGGATCGTTCGCTCCTCTGAACCCGGTCGGATCGATCGTGGGCTGTACACCAACCTGACAGATGGGAATCTGAAACTCCATCGGATCGGATTCGGCAGGGACTCCGTTGAAGTTCAGGTCATCTTTGGGCTGGTCCACGCAGTCGAAACTCTGGAGGTATGTGAATTTGATCACTTGATTTTCTCCGTAACCGAAAGTCTGGTTCGGAGCAAGCGAAGTCTGCGAAAGGGTCGGCATCGCGCTGCAGCCAAGGAAAAGAAGAAGCGCTATGCCGGCGGTCTGCGCCGTGTGCGATAGAAATTTCATGGGAATTTCTCCTCGATCGAAATGGTGGACCTGACCGGTCAGGGTTGGTACTGGCCCACGATCTCAGTACGCGGCGGTTCCCATTCCGGATTTTGGCGCTGACAATTTTTCGCAGGCAGAGTGTGCCGAGGAAGTTTTTCACTCGTTCACAATCCAGAATCGCTGTTTGTCCGTATATGAAATTTCGGCGCTGAAATCCTGCGCCGCGATCCAATAAAAACTTCAGCGAAGCGCAATCCAACCCGCTCACAGCTTCGTAACTCCTGATGAAAGCGGTTCAATTCAAGGAGAATTTTATGAAACTCAAGATTGCAGCTCTGTTGTTGTGCTTCGCCGCTCTCGCCGGAACTTCGGCGATGGCAGGTGACAAAAATCCCGTCGTGGGCGGACAGCCGATGTACGCCACGAAGGACATCATTGACAATGCCGTGAACTCGGCCGATCACACCACGTTGGTCGCCGCCGTGAAGGCTGCGAGCCTGGTGGATACACTGAAGGGCCCCGGCCCTTTTACCGTGTTTGCCCCAACCAATGAGGCGTTTGCGAAGCTGCCGGCTGGCACGGTCGAGACTCTGCTTAAGCCCGAAAACAAAGAGATGCTGACCAAGATCCTCACTTATCATGTCGTCGCCGGACGCCTGAGTGCTGCTGATCTGAGAAAGCAGATTCAGGCGGGCAATGGGCAGGCACAGCTGAAGACCGTGAGCGGCGGCACGCTCTGGGTCATGATGCAGGGCAAGAACATCGTACTGAAAGACGAAAAGGGAGAGATTTCGACGGTCACCATCCCCAATGTCTTTCAATCGAATGGCGTGATTCACGTGGTCGACACGGTGGTTCTGCCGAACTAACGATCACTGACGGTTCTATTGCAGGCGCTCCATATGGAGCGCCTGGCTTTTTTCTGCGGCCTCGACGAGCACGACTGACAGGTTTCACTCGCCTGTGCGCTCAAATCCGATGACGAGCCTTCTGATACCATGTTTGGCGCTGCGGCGGCCGCAGCGCTCGGGCTCATGGACGTGCCTGCGCGTACTGGCGCAGGTTACGTTCGTTTCCGGCGATCGTCAATCCGCGAACGCCGGCGGAACGTAAGTAGAAGGGAAGAGAGAACGGCTTGTCGCGCGCTGCCTCCGACGTCGTCCCGATAGACGCCACGCTGGTGTCCGCGCTCCGCTCTGGCGACGAGACCGCGATGGCCGATCTTTACGACCGATATTCCGGTGTGGTGTATTCGGTGGCGCTTCGCGTTGTAGGCGATACCGGAGTGGCGGAGGACATTTTGCAGGATGTATTCATGCAACTGTGGCGCAATCCGCAGGCGTTTGACGCGAACCGTGGCAGCTTGGCCGGCTGGCTTGCCGTCATCTCGCGGAACCGGGCGATCGACTTCCTGCGCAAGCGCCGTCCGGAAACCGAGATTGAAGATGTCGTGGTGAACGTGGAACCGGATATGGTGCGCGGCGCCGAATGGAGCCTGCTGCTCGGGAAAATTCGCGCGGTACTGGCAGGCATGCCCGGCTCTCAGCGCTCCGCGCTGGAGATGAGTTTCTTCGAAGGCCTCACGCACGGTGAGATTGCCCAGAAGACAGGAGAGCCGCTAGGCACGATCAAGACTCGCATTCGGGCGGGCTTGCTTGCCTTGCGCAAGGCCTGCAATCAATGAACGCGCACGAACAAATCGCCGATGACTTGGCGCTCTACGCGCTCGGAACGCTGGAAGGGGCCGAGCGCACGGCCGTCGAGAAGCACCTGCGCGAGTGTTCCGCCTGCCGGAGCGAGTTGGAGCGGTTGCGCGGCGATGCCGCGGTGTTGGCTTTCTCGGCCAGCGGGGCGCGGCCTCCAGCGCGCTCGCGGGAGAGATTGCTGGCCGCGGTGGCCCGGGAAGCGCGGCGACCGCCGGCTCCCGCGGCTCGAAAGTGGCCTTGGTGGGGCGCGTTGCAATGGGCGGCTGCCGCCGCGGTATTGGCGGTATTTTTCCTGTTCGTCCGGCAGAACGATGACCTGAAACAACGGGTGAATCAGCTTGCCACGAGCTCTGCAAGCCAGCAGCAACAGTTGCTTCAGGCGAAGCAACTCATCACAGCTCTTTCGGCGGCCGATGCCGACCATTTCGTTCTGGTGGCGAGCAAGACCCCCCCTCAGCCGCAGGGCCGAGCCATTTATCTGGCGAAGAGTGGCACGCTGGTATTTCTGGCCAGCAATATGCCTGCGCTCCCGCCGGAAAAAATTTACGAATTGTGGTTGATCCCTACCAGTGGTGCGCCCATTCCGGCCGGGCTCTTCCGTCCTAATGCGGAAGGCAGCGGCTCCGTCGTCAAACCTCCATTGCCCGTCGGCGTAGAGGCCAAAACCTTTGCCATCACGGTCGAACCCAAAGAGGGTTCGTCCGCTCCGACGTCTCAACCCATCATGCTTGGGACGCGGGGATAAAGCTCGGAGCGGCATCGCATGCCGTTCTGCAACGCCTGGCGAACGCTCCGGTTAAGGAGCCAGTGAAGCCGACTCCACCCGGTGCGGATGGAAGCGTTTGCGTAGCGCGTAATACTCATTGATGGGGCGATCGTCGGTAAGGGCCGGAGTGTCGGGCGACGCTGCGATCAGCTGCTCAATCGGCACTTCATGGGAGAGAAGCGTCGTGAGTTGCAGGTTGTCGGCCGCCACTGCATCGTCATTCGGTGTCGCCCACTCGGCCAGATCGGTGATCGCGTTGGACGGCATCCGCTGCAGTAACTCGGCGGCAGTGCGCTTCGGAATCGGTTGCTCGCTGCACAGGAAGTGAATCCCGAATACATCCGAAAAAGTACGTACGTAGGGGAAGGAATTGCGCAGCGAACGGGCGACTGCGGTTACGTCCACGGGGTCGTCCTTGGGCAGGGTCGGCAACCACTGCTGCAGAATCCCTCCCGGACGCAGCCTGCGGCGGGCTGCCTGATAAAACTCCTCCGAATAGAGCAGGCTTGATCCTGCCGCATGCAGCGGCGGCGGAGGGTCAATCGTGATCACGTCAAACTGTTGTTTTGTACGCTCCAAGAAGCGGCGGCCGTCGTCGATGACCACGTGCGAGAGCGGCGACTCCAGAATTTTCTCGGCGTCGCTGTGGTAATAGCCGAACAGGCGCGGAACGCTGGGCACCAGTTCGGCTGCCGTCACCGGAATGCCCCACGAGTGCAGAGAGCGGAAGGTCGTGCCCATGCCAAAGCAGATCACCAACGCGTTCTGCGGCAGCCTTCCCAATTCAGCCAGTGGAAGATGCGCCATGATTTTGGTGATCGGCGTCAGGACCGTCATGCCGTTGCCATTGACCAGGAGACTCTTATTCATGCCCGTGCCTGTCGCGATGACGGTGGCTGTGGGATCACGCAGCACACGCCGATCCGGGAACGCTTCCTCGTAGCCTTTGCCCGCAATAATCAGCGCAAATGCGAACGCCATGCAGGCGCTGATAGCCAGACGCGAATCGAGGCGCAGATCTGCTCCCTTCCGCAGCGGAGCCAGTCCCACCAAGAGCCAGGGCAAAGTCAGTAGTACCAGCGCCCACCGTTCGCTGACGATTGGCAGCAATCCAAATCCCGCCAGCAACGGACCGAGAATGCAGCCGACAATGTTGGTCGCATAGGCCGCTCCGGCCTTGGCCGGATTGCCGCGTGAAAATCGGTCCACCAACATGGGAGTAATGAAGCCAAGCAGTCCGGTGAACGGCGCCACTCCAATCAGCAATCGCGGCATTCGGGTGATCTGAATTCCCGGGGCGGCCGCGACCAGGGGCAGCAGAGCGCACGCCGCCAGCAGACTCCAAAGCGCCGGATTTTCCTGACTTCGCCGCTCGCTCCACCGGCGGTAGACCACAGAGCCGACGAACGTGGCCAGCAGATAAACTCCCAGAATCGACGCGAAGGCGTAGACCACGGTCCCGAAGTAGGGCGTGTAACTCCGCACCCAGATCACTTCCATCGCCATGCTGGTGAGCCCGCTCAGAAAGAGTAGCCAGAGCAAACCCGCGCTCGTCGATGACGCTTCGGACGAAATTGCGGCCTCTTCAGCAGCTGGCTCGCGCTGGGGCAGATATCGCGCGAGGGCAAAAGCAGAGATCGCGATCAGAGCATTGCACGCTGCGCCCACGCGCAGCGTTCCGCGAAATCCGAAGAGCTCGATCAGATACAGAGGGATGGTTGTTCCTGCAACCGCGCCCCCAACGTTGGCCATGTAGAGATAGCTGAACGAACGTCGCGTTTCCTGCGGTAGTGTTTGCCCGATGGCGCACATCGCCACCGGCACCGTGGCTCCCATCAACCCACACCAGGGAAGCAGCGTGAACGTAATCCACAAGCCGGCGATAACATAGTAGGTAAGCGAGGAAGAAAGCAGGGACGTTTCCAGAACCCGCCTGCCCCACAACAGCACGAACGGTACAAGAATGCCCGACACGCCGATCAATAGCTCGGTGAGTGCGTAGAGACGAAGGGCGGAGAATCTTCGGCGCGCATCGCGTTCGCGAAGCCATCGTCCGCTCAGCCACGAGCCTGCGCCCAGCCCCGCCATGAACACCGAGAGCACGATCGAGACCATGGCGGTGGTGACTCCAAATTGCGCCATGGAAAGCCGCAACCACACCAGCTCGTACAGCACGCTGCAGAATCCGGAAATAAAGAAGAAGATGAAGAACCAGTTCATGAGCCCCCGTGGTTTCAAAACTGCGGCCGCAACGCACGAGTGTAGAAGGATTGCCTTTGATCCGACAAGTTGACAGCGTGGCTCCGCACAGTTGTTTGCTCCGGCAAAGTCCCAGCGCCAGCCTCCGGACCGGGCCGGTTGTCAATCGAGGCCCTTTCACGTACGCTTGCCCGCATGAAAAATTGCCCCTTCATCGTCTCGCGAATCTCAGGCCCGTGTATTCGCCCGCTCTTGATTGCCCTCTGTCTGATCAGCACGGCAGCGCTTTGCTTTGGGCAAAGTTCCTCCGGCAGCTTCACTATTCAACAAATTCTTAGCTCGCCCTTCCCGTCGAATCTCGTCTCGGTCCCCCAGGCGGGCAGAATCGCCTGGGTTTTTTCGTTCAAGGGAGATCGCAACGTCTGGGTCGCGGACGCACCCAACTTCGAGGCCCGACAAGTGACGCACTACACGGGGGACGATGGCATGCCCATCGCTGCGCTCAAACTCACTCCCGACGGCCGCACCGCCGTCTACGCACGCGGCAGCGAGACCAACGGCGCTGGCGATGTTGCGAATCCCACCAGCAATGTGGAGAAGCCGCTGCAACAGGTCTGGGCCGTGGATGTGGACAAAGGTGAGCCTCGCCTGCTGGGCGAGATGGGTTGTGGCCAGGAGGATTGTGAGGACATCCAGATTTCGCCGAACGGCGAGTTTGCCCTGTGGTCGGCAAAGAAACAAATCTGGATCGCCCCCGTCTCCGGCAAGGATAAAGCCAAGCCGTTGATGTACGCCCGCGGCGACAACTCCGAACCCAAATGGTCGCCCGACGGAAAAACGGTCGCCTTCGTGAGCGACCGCGGGGACCACAGCTTCATCGTTCTCTACGAATTCGGCCGCAACACCCTGCGTTACGTCGCGCCCAGCGCCGACCGCGACGACGTGCCGCGCTGGTCGCCCGACGGTACGCAGGTCGCCTTCATCCGCATCCCCGGGAAGGAGATGAAACAGCCGGTCATTCCGCGTACTCCGCTCCCGTGGTCGATCTGGGTTTACGACGTCGCCAAGGACTCGGCGCGTGAAGTCTGGAAGAGCGGCCCCGGTCTCGACGATTCGCTCCCGTACCTCACCATTGATGCGTCATTTCAGTTCGCGGCGAAGAATCGCATCACGTTCTCTTCCGAGCAGGACGGCTGGAATCATCTCTATTCCGTCTCCACCAGCGGCGGCGCGCCGGTCTTGTTGACTCCGGGAAAATTTGAGACCGAAGACGTTACGCTCAGCACAGACAAAACATCCCTCATCTACTCGTCGAATCAGGACGACGTCGACCGCCGGCATCTGTGGAGGGTTGCGGTCGACGGCGGCACGCCCGAGGCGCTCACTCGCGGCGAAATCCCTCGCGGCGAAACACTGGAGTGGAAACCCGTGGAAGTTGGAGGGAAGATCGTCTGCCTCGGTTCCACGGCCACCACGCCGGCCATGCCCTATGTTCTGACGGCGCACGGGCGAGAAATGATCGCGAAAGAGGCGCTGCCCGCCGATTTTCCCGCAGCTTCCCAGTTGGTCACGCCGAAGCAAGTCATCTACAAAGCCGAAGATGGCTGGGAAATTCACGCCCAACTCTTCGAGCCAAAATCCGCGCCCGGCGGCAAGCATCCTGCGGCCATCTTTATTCATGGTGGTTCCATTCGCCAGATGATGCTGGGCTTCCACTACATGGGCTACTACCACAACGCCTATGCCATGAATCAGTACCTGGCTAGCCGAGGCTATGTCGTGCTGGCGGTCAACTACCGTACCGGCATCATGTACGGCCGGCATTTCCGCGAGCCGGCCGACGGCGGCCCGCGTGGCGGTGCTGAATACAAAGACATCGTCGCCGCGGGACGCTACCTGCAGAGCTTGCCCAATGTCGATCCCGCGAAGATTGCCCTTTGGGGCGGATCCTACGGCGGCTACCTGACCGCCATGGGCCTGGCGCACAACTCCGACATTTTCGCCGCCGGGGTTGACCTGCATGGCGTGCACGACTGGTCGGACTTCATAGGAGAGTTTCCCAAAGACGCCCCCGATCGCGACACCGCGCTCAAGCTGGCGTTTCAATCGTCGCCCAACGCCGCCATCTCGACGTGGCGCTCTCCGGTTCTGCTCATTCACGGCGACGACGACCGCAACGTCGAGTTCTCGCAAACGGTGGATCTACTGCAGCGTTTGCGGGCGCAGAAAGTCCACGTCGAAGAGTTGATTTTCCCTGACGAGATTCACGGCTTCCTCATGTGGAGAACCTGGGTGAAAGCCTATTCCGCGACCGAGGAATTCTTGAACCGGCAACTCGGCCTTAAATGAGCGGCGAAAGGAGCTGACATTGGAGACCCTGGTCACCCGAGTGCAGACGCTGGTCGTAGTCGTATTAATGGTGTTGCTCACGCTCGTGCTTCTGCTCTCCACAGCCCACCTGGGAGTGCTGATCGCGGAGGAAATCTGGAAGCCGCCCCGTTTTCTGATTCCGGTGCAAGGCTTGCTGGACGTGTTCGGCTATTTCCTGCTCGTCTTGATCGGAGTGGAGCTTCTGGAAACGTTGAAAGGATATATCCGGAAGAACGTCATGCACGCGCGCGTGGTGCTCGAGGTGGCGCTGATCGCGATCGCCCGTAAGGTCGTCACGACGGAACCAGCCGCGGTTTCCGGCCTGACGCTGTTCGGCATTGCGGCCCTGATTCTTGCGCTGGGCGTGGCCTACTTCCTGGAGGGCAGAACCACGCATTCGTGAGCTGGCGCGCTGATTCGAAGCCACACCTAAGCGGTTGAGGTGGGCTGAGGAGGAATTGGAGGCGCGGGTCGGAATCGAACTTGAGGCGCTTAGCAGGCGTGAGGACGAGCGTAAGCGAGGCTAGGAGCCTACTGCCGAAATCCCGAGCGAAGCGAGGGACCTAGGGGCTAACCGGAAGCTTCAGAGGGAACTGGAGGCGCGGGTCGGAATCGAACCGACGCATAAAGGTTTTGCAGACCTCTCCCTTACCACTTGGGTACCGCGCCCCTGCTCGACCAGGTGACAAAAAACGACAGTTAATACGTTAGCGTTCCGGCCGGAAAATGTCCATCAGTGGGGGAGACAGACCGGGTGGGGGACGAAATCTGGAGCACCAAACGGAGCAATTTTACACCGGCTGTGCTCTCTGCGTCGATTGCTCTTGACCCTCCAAGGACCCATAGAGGCCGGAGAAATGGCCCCGCAAACGCCGTTGTAAGGCCGACAAGTAGCCGGACGAACGTTGAGGCCATCCAACCCAGCGGGCACGTTCCTAGAGCTGGTGATGATGGCAGTCCGAGCACGGGTAGCTATTCAACTGACTGGGGCTAACCGTAACGATTCGACACGAGCGCTCTCCCTAGTCGACACCATCCCAGACTTGCAGGGAGAACGCGGACGGCCGCGTCACCGTCCGGAGTGTGTTATCGGTGACCGCGGGTATGATG
>CAYOUY010000279.1:0-12476 GCA_964407245.1 uncultured Acidobacteriaceae bacterium | reverse complement strand
CGCTCTTCCACTGGCTCGCTAGCTCATAGGATCCGGTGGGACGTGAGCCTCAGTCCATTCAGGCTTCGCTCGGCGGAAGCCGAGGCGGCTTTCCCTATGTGGCGATCAGTACGTCGAGAATGCGCTCGACTTCAACCCCAGTACATTTCGTTCCGCCACGTGATCAAGCGAGGTGCGCAGGCGGCGGTGGTCATCGTCCTCGAGCGCCACGAAGCGGAACGGTTGCAACACGCCGTCGCTAATTTTCCTCATGGGGCTGAGAACCTCGGCCATGCCGTGCACCGGTCCGGCTTGCGTCTGAAAGGCGACTTCCACGAAGTCGCCCTGCCCCAGCGAGTGGGCCAGGCGCAAAAGTCCGCCCGTCGCGGAGATGGTTTGCAGTTTGGCTTTGGTGCGCCGGCCATCTTCGAGTCGAATCGCAGCCAGAACGGAATCTCCCAGCTGGACTCGGACGGCGCGCCGCGAAGGGTGGGGTTGGGGGAAGTGGGTCATATGCCGGTGAATCCAGAACGACTATGGCACTCACCTCTGTTAAGTAACAGATTACTGAAGCCCCTTGTCCGGATTCCGCGCTGGAAGCCGGAATTGAAGGCGCGCAGGCTGTTCCGCTGGAAGCAGTTAGCGTATGTTAACTAATTGAATAATGTCCGGGAGGACAGCGGCGTGACAGATAAACCTTGTCAGCCTGACAGGAGGCCTTGCAGAAACGCATGGCCACGCCGATGCCGCTGCAAGCGTGCACGCGGTCCTTCGACTGCGCGCGGGCTGCGCGTTGCGCAGCCCACACATCGCTCAGGATGATAAAGGGAGAGCGATGCCCTCATCCGTTCCAGCGAACAAGTTTTTCGTTTGCCGCTTTTTGTGCACGCCGGAAAGCCTCCGGCAGCCCGCGCAACAGATCGGTGGCAACCATGGAATGCTCGCCGATAGTTTCGCGCATCACGTCACCAGCAAGACCGTGGAGATGAACGGCGGCACACACCGCGAGCAGCGACTTGTCCGGATGCTGTCCAATCAGGGACGCGACCATCCCGGTCAGAATGTCGCCGGTGCCTCCGGTCGACATGCCGGGATTACCGGTCATGTTGACCCAAACTTCGTTGGCCCGGGCCTCACCCTCTGGCTGCACAACCAGGGTGCGGTGTCCCTTGAGCACCACGATCACACCGTGCTCGCGAGCGAACCGACGCGCCGTGCCCAGGCGGTCTTTTTGTACGTCGGCGACGGAACAGCCCGCCAGCCGCGCCATTTCGCCCGGGTGCGGCGTAATCACAAGCAGCCGGCCTTTGCCATTGAGTTCGTTCGCCCGATTCTCAAAGGCGTTCAGACCGTCGGCATCGAGAACAATGGGAACCGCGCTCTCGCCCACCAGTGTGCGCACGAACGCAGAAGTCTCCTCCACGCGCGAGATCCCCGGCCCAATCGCCAGCACGCTCTTCCCTTTCGCCAGTTGACCAATCCTTTCGCGTGCATTGGCTGAAATCGTACCAGTGTCGGTTTCCGGCACCGGTTCGGTCATGACCTCGGCATGAAATCCCGCGACTGTAGAGAGTACAGACTTCGGTGTCGCCACGGTCGCTAGCCCCGCTCCGGCGCGCAGCGCGGAGATGCCGGCCATTGCCGCCGCGCCAGCCTTGCCGACCGATCCTCCGACCACAAGCACGTGACCGTAATTTCCCTTGTTCGATTCCGCCGGGCGCGGACGAAGCAAGGGGGCGAAATCGTGCGCCGTAATCACATTCAGATGCAGCGACGAAGTAATCGCTTCAGGCGGCGAGCCGATCGGGGCCACAATCGTCGGGCCGTCGGTCAGACTACCGAACACATGTGCTGGCCGCGGCGCGGTGAAAGTTACGACCGAATTTGCTCGCGCAATCACTCCGGTCTGGGAGCTCATCGCGTCTGCGTCAGCACCAGAAGGAGTGTCAACCGCGACGATCGGCGCCTGGCTCGCGTTCATGATCTCGATGGCCTCGGCATACAAGCCGCTCACCGGCGGCTTGAAGCCGGTGCCCAGAATGGCATCCACGTACAAGTCGGCTTCAAGACAGGAGCGAATTCGCTCACTTTTTAGTTCGTCGCTCGAGCGCACCATGGTCGTGGTAACCGGCAGCTTCCCGTACATCGCGGCAGCGTCGCCCTTCAGTTCCGCAGCATCGGCCAGCAGGATGACCTGAACCGCCTTGCCATCTTTATGCAACCGGCGCGCCACCACGAAACCGTCGCCGCCGTTATTTCCCTTGCCACAAAAAATCACGATGCGCCGGGACGCGCCGTAATGCTCCAGCACATGCTCGGCGACGGCGGCGCCGGCGTTTTCCATCAAAGTGGGCGAAGGAACGCCGAAGCGCTCGCTGGTGGCGCGATCTATCTCGCGCATTTCCGCTGCAGTTACGATTTTCATGGAATCAACGTTTCACGAGGACGCCGCCGTCTGCTCCAGACGCCGCAGTTGCGCAGGTTCACCCATGGCGATGAGGCAGTCATCGGGCTCGATCCGCTCATCCGGCGCGGGATTGAAGCGCATGCTGTCGCGCCTCTTGATCGCCAGCACGATAACGCCGCGCTCCTGTCTTATGCGAGAACTCTCAATCGTCTTGCCGGCAAAGGCCGATTTCCCCGTAATCTGAATCTCACCGATTTCCAGGTCCATGCCGAGGTGAGTCGTTGCGGTGTCAAGAAAGCTGACTACATGCGGCCGCAATAACGACTGCGCGATGCGCTGTCCCGCGAACGAATACGGCGAGACGACGGAATCGGCTCCGGCGGTCAGCAGATGTTTTTCCGCGCCCTCTTCGCTGGCGCGGGCAATGATTTTCAAATGCGGGTTCAGCCCGCGCGCCGTCAGCACGATGTAGAGGTTCGTTGCATCGGTGGTGGTCACGGCAATCAGCCCGCGTGCACGTTCGATTTGGGCCTGCCTTAGGGTCTGCTCTTGCGTGGCGTCTCCGGTCACAACCAGCCAGGTCTCTCCGGCGTAGCGCTGCATCTTGGTTTCGGCATTTTCAACGAACACGAACGGCGCCGGCTTGCGCGCCAACTCGCGCGCCACGCTGCGGCCCACGCGTCCCATGCCGCAGATGATGTAGTGACCGTCCAGACGTCCGATTTCGCGCTCCATGCGCCGCCTGCCAAAGAAGCTTTGCAACTCGAATTCTAGCAAAGCCTGACTGAGCGATCCGACGCCCAGCAGCAACAGCGACACGCCCGCCAGAATCACAAACACATTGAAGACGCGCCCCGCGTGCGACAGCGGGTGCACCTCCTGGTAGCCGATGGTGGTCAGCGTGGTCACCACCATGTAGAAACCGTCGAACCAGGGCCATCCTTCGATGTAGTGATAGCCCGCTGTGCCGGCTGCCATCACCAGCACGAGCAGCGCGCCAATCACGCGAAGATTGCGAAAGGCCTTCACTTGAGTCGTGAGTCGCGAGGCGTACCGACTATAAAACAAAACGGCCCTCCGCGCTGTGCGGAGGGCCCGAAACCGCAACCCGTTTCACTCTTTCGACGAGTTCCCTGCAGCCAGCGCCTGCACCCGGCTGTGCTTCTGCCCATAGCCGAAGTACACAAACAGCCCAATCACCAGCCAGATGATCAAGCGCGCCCAGTTCACCCATCCCAGCTTAACCATCATGTATCCGTTGGAGATCACCCCGAGAATCGGCACTAACGGCACCCATGGCGTGCGGAAGGGTCGCGGCTGATCGGGATTCGTACGGCGCAGCACGATGACGGCCACCGAGACGATCACAAACGCAAGTAGTGTTCCGATGTTCACCATCTTTCCAATATCGTCAATCGGCGTCACGCTGCCGACGATCGCCGCCAGCAATCCAACCAGGATCGTGTTCTTCCACGGCGTGCGGAACTTGGGATGCACGTCGGCGAAGAAAGTCTTCGGCAGCAGGCCGTCGTTGGCCATGGAATAGAGAACGCGCGTTTGCCCAAGAAGCATCACCAGCATCACGCTCGTCAGTCCCGCGAGCGCGCCTAGCGTGATGATGTGCGACGCGGTCGTCAATCCGCGATCCAGGAACGCACGCGCCACCGGAGCTTCGATATTGATCTGCTGCCAGCGCACCATCCCCGTCAGCACTCCGGCAACGGAGATATAGAGGACGGTGCAGATGGCCAGCGAGGCGATCATCCCAATGGGCAAGTCGCGCTGAGGATTCTTGGCCTCCTGGGCCGTGGTGGAAACCGCATCAAATCCGATATAGGCGAAGAATATGTACGCGGCGCCGGCGCCAATCCCGGCAAATCCGTGAGGTGCGTACGTGGCCCAGTCCGAGCCCCAGTTCGCGCTGCTGATATAGCGCGAGCCCAGCGCAATCACGAACAGTACAACACTCACCTTGATCGCGACAATCGTGGCGTTGAACCTTGCACTCTCTTTGATCCCGATCACGAGAATCGTCGTGATGATCAGGGCGATGACGAAGGCGGGCAGGTTAAAACCGATCTCTAACCCAAACAGGTGAGGTGCGCCGAGCAGCGCGTGGGCCCGCTGCAGCAATTCGGCAGAAGGCGTGGCCGTAAGAGCCGAGACTTTGTCAAGAAATGCCTGTGTCCCGGGAACCAGCGCAGGATCCGCTGCTAATGCCATCTGTTGCGCCACCGTCTTTTCGGCGGTTCGCAATGCCGTCCAGTGGTCATAGGCCAGCCAGAGCGGCATCTTGAGGTGGAACATATTCAGCAGCTCGATGAAATGATTCGACCAGCCCGACGAAACTGTGCTCGCGCCCATGGCGTACTCCAGCGTCAGGTCCCAGCCAATAATCCACGCCAAGAGTTCGCCCAGCGTCGCATAAGCGTAGGTGTAAGCGCTGCCCGCGAGGGGAATCATGGCGGCAAACTCGGCATAACAAAGCCCTGCAAAGGCGCATCCCAGCCCTGACAGGACGAACGAGAGCGTCAGTCCCGGCCCGGCATACTGCGATCCCAGTCCAACCATCACGAAAATGCCCGCGCCGATAATCGCGCCCACACCGAGAGCCGTGAGTTGGAAAACTCCCAGAGTACGTTTGAGGCTATGTTCCCCGGACTCGCGAGATTCTTCCACCAACAGGTTCAGCGGCTTGGTGACCAGCAGCTTGGATTTCCCCTGATTGCTGGTTGATGAAACTGGAGTAGATGTAACAGACATCAGGCACGCTCCCCATTCGGCCGCGCATTTCGCGACCACGCGTAGTAAACCGGAATCCCCAACAGCACTACCACCAGCCCCGGCCAGGTGTACTGCGGCTTGTAGCGCAATAGTACGACATCAATGAACAACGCCATCAAAATATAAATCGCCGGCAGCGCCGGATAGCCAAAGGCCCGGTAGGGCCGCTCGGCGTCCGGATGCGTCCGCCGCAGCACAAACAGCCCAACAATCGTGAGAATGTAAAACACGAGCACAGCAAAGACAATGTAGTCCAGAAGCTGGCCGTAGCTGCCGGAAATGCAGAGTATGCACGTCCAGACCATCTGCACCATCAGCGACACGGCCGGCGTCTTGTAACTGGGATGCAGTCTGGCGACGTTGCGGAAAAACAGGCCGTCCTTGGCCATGGCGTAATACACCCGCGCACCGGAGAGCAGCAACCCATTCACACAGCCAATGGCGGAAATAATGATCGCCGCTGCCATCAGCAGTCCGCCGATCGAGCCGAACATCTGCGTCATGACCGCCGTGCCCACGCGATCTTCCACGGCGTGATTGATGCCACGCGCCAGAATCGTTGCGCCGTCGGCCGAGCCCATAAGCGGAAGTACACCCAGGTAAACGAAGTTGGCGGCGATGTAAAGAGCGATGACTACGCCCGTGCCCAGCGCCAGCGACAACGGCAAGTTTCGGCTGGGATTCTTCACTTCTCCGGCGGTGAACGTTACATTGTTCCACGCGTCCGCTGAGAACAGCGACCCGACCTGCGCCACGGCCAGAATCGTCAGCGTGCCCACCATCACGATAGGCCCGCCCACGCCCACCTGCACTGCGTGCTGCGCGCCCAGCCCGGCGTTATGCCAGAAGTTTCCGCTGAAATTCGCCGCGATCGCCTGTGCGTTCCGGCCGATGGCGACGCCGATCAGGATCAGCCCCAGCAGAGCCGAAACTTTTGCCACAGTGAACACGTTTTGAATGAAGGCACCGGTCTTGATGCCGAAGGTGTTTACCACCGAGAGGAAAATAATGACGAAAATCGCCACCAGATTCTGCGTGCTGACCCCGACTTCCATGTTGCCCAGCACCATCGGACCGAACGGAATCGGCGGCACTTTCCAGAGGTGCAGAATCCAGTTGGTCGAAGAAATCGAAGGAAAGAAAACTCCCAGAAACTTGCCCACAGCCACAGCCACGGCGGCCGCCGTGCCAGTCTGGATAACTAGAAACAGCGTCCAGCCGTAGAGAAAGCCCCACAGCGGTCCCAAAGCTTCGCGGAGATAAACGTACTGGCCGCCAGCACGAGGCATCATCGCGGCCAGTTCGCCGTAGCTCAGCGCGGCCACAATGGTCATGAATCCTGCGATCGCCCAGGCAGCGATCAGCAACGCGGGCGAGCCAACTTCGCGGGCAATTTCAGCGGAAACGATGAAAATACCGGAGCCGATCATCGACCCCATAACCAGCATGGTCGAACTCGTCAGGCCCAGCGCCTTGACCAGCTCCTGATCCTGATGACTGTGAACTTCCCAGTCACTCGCTGCGGCGGGTTGCGTGGTCGGTGTGCTCAGGAGTCGCTCCTTCGTCGCGAACTGGCTTGCTCACGTGCATTGTCATCCTGAGCGGAGTGGCGATTTCGCTGTCGGCGAAATCGTTGCGGAGTCGAAGGACCCCATGCACGCCGACGCTGCCGGTGGCTTCCGCGGGAATTCTCACCGCGACCGCAGCAGCATCGTGCAAACGCCTGTCCACCTTCTTCTCACTCCATACATCTGCGGGGTCCTTCGACTGCGCGAGGTCTTCCCTACGGGAAGACCTTGCTCCGCTCAGCGTGACAGGCCGATAGCAATGCCTGAAGAACTTTACCGCAATATCCGCAAAAATTCCTCTGCTGATTTGCGCGGATCCCGTAACAAGTCAGATATCACGGCCACAGAATCGGCCCCAGCCGCGATCACCGACGCGGCATTCGCCCGCGTAATCCCGCCGATTGCCACCAGCGGCTTGCGGGTTAAAGCCCGTGCCCGGCGCACGCCTTCCAAGCCGACGACCGGATCGGGCTTGTCTTTGCTGGAAGTGGCGAAAACCGGCCCGATAGCAAGATAATCCGCGGAAGTCAGATCAGCTTCGCGCAGTTGCGCGGGATTATGGGTCGACACTCCCAGCCAGCGATCGGGCCCAATGATCCTTCTCACCGATTCGGGCGAGAGATCGTCCTGCCCGACGTGAACGCCGTCAAACTCGGCCGCCAGGCACAGATCGGCGCGGTCATTCATGATCAGCTGTACAGAACTTTGAGCGTGCGGGCGCCCCACTTCTGGCCGTTTTTGCCAGAAGTGGGAACTTTGACTTTGGGTGCCCCATCCTGACGTCGCGTTTTTTGCGACGTTAGGGTGGGTAAGACATTTCTTCAAGTCCCGGCCCTGCTCAAGCATGACACGCGCGTTCCCGGACTTATTGCGGTATTGGATCAGCGTGCAGCCTGCGGCGGCGAGTTCTTCGGTTGCAGCCAGCAAGCCTGCGGTGTCCGGGAGGAAGCCAGCGTCGAGAATGGCGTACAGGCGGGGAAGTCGCACCATCTGCTCGAATCTACTATCGCGATAGCTCGCAAATCCAGTTGACTTCCCAGGTCTTGCCGCCATCTGGTGAGAATGACTGCTCCATGCGCGCCGACGTGGGAGAAATGTTGAGCCACACGTAGCGCACCAGAATGGCGCGGCCTTTGTACTCTTCCTGATCGAAAAACTCGCCGCGATTTCCGGTGAAAGAGCCAACCACCGGAGGGAGGCTGATCGTCCCGTTGTCGAGATCGACGAGATAGATGCTCCACTGACGCGTCGCGGGATTGTAAAGGCGAAGCGTCTGCCCCTTGATGTGGAGTTTCTTGTCGGTGCTGGTCACCTCGAACTGTTCAAAGTTGGCGTTGCTGTCGAGGAGTTTGTGGTGGTTTGAGATGCCGTCGTACTCGACCCAGGTATTTGAGTTGTTGAGCCGGTCGGGAAGCCGCTTCACGTGAGCCTTCCAGTCGCCGATGAGGAAGTCGAAGTCGTGGGAGCCATCGCGCTGGGGCAGAAGGGCGGGATTGTCGGTGGTCTGGGCGGTTTGGGCGTGGCCAGTTTGGGGGGGAAGCAGGACGGCCAGCGTGGCGCAGAGAACGAGCAGGGGCAGGAGCTGGAGCTTACCGACCTTCATAACGGTTCATCCTTTCCAAAGGATTGATTGGATGCTGGCGGTTTCACTCTGCGTTGGACGGGGATTGCTCAAATTCGGTATCAGTCGTAGCCTTTGGAATCAGGGGCACCCATGAGTCGCATCGGATGGCAAATCGTAATTGTGCTGCTGATTGGCGGGTCCTTGGCGTGCGATAAAACAGTCACCAGAAGCTATCAGGCATGGGTGGCTCTCGATGGAAAAGGACCGCTGGGTCTAACCGATCCACCATGGGATGGGCCAGATGCAGTTGTTTTGTACCGCACAGGGCACAACGGTGTCGTTTGCTTCGACGGGTTCCACTCGAAGGATCTCCACGATCGTTTGCTAGCAAAAAACGGAAAGCCCGTAATCGTTGAGTACGACACATTCGGCGGGTCTGGAAAAGTCAGCGGATACAACGTGCTTTCCGTTGACGGGATAATGCTGGCAAACGGGCGCCACGTCCTTCGCGAGGATTATTCCGCGGCAGCCGGCGTCATGCGCAGAGGTGAAGGCAACGCTTCGGGTGACGATTGTTGGTGAGGTTCGACAATTCTCTGCCAGCTCACTTCCCGTTCTTCGCTAGAAACCGCTCGATGAATCCCGTGTCGAATTTCCCTGCCCTAAAATCCGGGTCGGCCAGAATCCGGCGATGCAGCGGGATGGTCGTGTGGACGCCTTCGACGATGAACATCTCGAGCGCTCGCGCCATGCGCGAGATGGCTTCGTTGCGGTCCTTGCCGCGGGCGATCAGCTTGGCAATCAGCGAGTCGTAATACGGCGGAATCACACCCTCGGCGTAAGCCGCCGTATCTACGCGTACGCCCGTCCCTCCCGCCGGATGAAATGCCGTGATCTTCCCCGCCGATGGCGTGAACTTCTCCGGATGCTCGGCGTTGATACGACATTCGATGGCGTGCCCGATCGACACGATCGAATCCGGCACCACCTCGCGCATAGGCGCGCCGGCCGCGATCATGATCTGGCTCTTCACCAGGTCCACATTGGTGACCATCTCGGTCACTGGGTGCTCGACCTGAATGCGCGTGTTCATCTCGATGAAGTGCAGGCGCTTCTCCTGATCCATCAGGAACTCGATCGTGCCGGCGTTCCAGTAGCCGATCTGCGCCAGCGACTTGCAGAGCACGTCGCCGGTCTGCTTGCGCAATTCCGGCGTCACCTGCGTGGAAGGCGATTCCTCGAGCAATTTCTGATGACGCCGCTGAATCGAGCATTCGCGCTCGCCCAGGCTGACCACATGGCCGTGCTCATCGGCCAGAATCTGGAATTCAATATGCCGGGGATGCTCGACATACTTTTCCATGTACAGGTCGCCGTTGCCGAAGGCTCCGGCGGCCTCCGCGGTCGCGGCCTTGAACAGTCCCGGCAATTCTTCTTCATTGCGGACGATGCGCATACCGCGCCCGCCGCCTCCGGCCGAGGCTTTCACGATCACGGGAAATCCGACCTGCTGTGCCCACTCCAGGGCCTCACCCTCCGACGCGACAATTCCATCGGAGCCGGGCAGGATCGGCACGCCGGCGGCTTTCATGGCCGCGCGGGCTTTCTCCTTCTCACCCATCAGCCGCGTCACTTCCGGCCGCGGGCCAATGAACTTGAGGCCGCTGGTCTCGCAGACCTCGGCGAAGTTGGCGTTTTCCGCCAGTAGGCCGTAGCCGGGATGGATCGCTTCGACGTTGGCGATCTCAGCGGCGCTGATCACCGCCGGAATGTTCAGATAGCTCTGGGCCAGTTGCGGCGGGCCAATGCAGATGGCCTCGTCGGCAAAGCGCACATGGAGCGAATTGCGGTCGGCCTCGCTGTAGATGGCGACTGTGCGGATGCCCAGCTCCTTGCACGCGCAGATCACGCGCAGGGCAATTTCTCCGCGATTGGCGATGAGAATTTTCTTGAACATGAAATCTCTGTCGGATTGGTTCGTATCAGGGCATCGCTTCAGCGATGCCCTTAAGCGCTCACGGAATGCAACCGGCTTTAGCCGCTGGGTTGGCGATCGTCAGCGGCTAAAGCCGGTTCATCACCACTCCATATTCCGGCACGCCTGAAGGCATGGCCTGAATACGAACCTCACTTCGCTGGCCGTATGACAAACAATTCCTGGCCGTATTCGATCGGCTGGCCGTTTGTGGCCAGCTTCTTGACGATCTCTCCGGCCACGTCGGACTCAATTTCGTTAAGCAGCTTCATCGCCTCAACGATGCACAAAACCTGGCCGACTTCCACCGTGTCGCCGACTTTCACGAACGGGGGCGCTCCGGGTGACGGCGCTTCATAAAACGTTCCCACGATCGGCGACTTGACGACATGCAGGCCTTCTTCGGCCGCGGGCGCAGCAGGCGCCGCTGCCGCCGGTTTTGGCGCTGCGTGCGCACCGTTGACGTCTGGAGAGGCTGCGGCAGCCGGGGGCACAGCGAAAAGGTGCGGTTCCGCGTGGGTGTGAACCACAGTCTGCGCGCCGGCCCGCTTGATCTTGACTTTGACGTCGCCGCGCTCCAGTTCAAACTCGGCGATATCTTTTTCGATCAAGAACTCGATCAGTTCTTTCAGTTCTTTTTGATTCATTCGTTTCGGTGGGACTGCCTGCGCTTACCCATCTTCGCGCCAATCGCGGCGCACAACAGCCGGGCATGCGGATTCCCCAGCTGAGAATTTGGAAAACGTTAAGAAGAATCAGACCGCCGTAAAGTCCTTACCCGTGGGCGTCAGCACCTCATAGCCGTTGGCTGTAACGGCGACCATATCCTCAATTCTCACGCCCCATTTGCCGGGGAAGTATACTCCCGGCTCGATCGTGATGACCATCCCCGGTTTCAGGACTTCTTTTTGTCCTTTTGCCACGCGCGGCGACTCATGAATCTCTAACCCGACCCCGTGGCCGGCGGAGTGCGTAAAATAACGGACTAAGCCACGCGTCTGCAATACCTTGCGAGCGGCTTCGTCCACTTGGCCCGCGGTAACTCCCGGCCGGACCGCGGCAATCGCAGCTACTTGCGCCTCAAGCACCGCCTCATACGCCTGTCGGGCTTCGTCGGTTGCGGCGCCTACCCACACAGTGCGCGTCTGGTCGGAACAATAACCTTTCAGTATAACACCGAAGTCGCAGACCACGAATGCGCCGGGCTGGATCGGCTGCTCTGAAGCGCGCCCGTGTGGCAGCGCCGATCGGTCGCCCGACGCAATGATGGTCGGGAACGACATTTCCTCTGCGCCCTGTCGTCGCGCGGCATACTCCATCGCCGCGGCCACTTCACTTTCCTTGACGCCAGGCCGGAGCACTTCCAATGCCCGATCGAACAGCTTTGCACCCAGGTTCACCGCGGCGCGAATTCGGTCCAGTTCTTCCGCATCTTTGATCATGCGATCTTTCTCTACCTGTGCTGGCCCGTCCTTCAGACGAATTCCGGCCGGCAGCAGGTCGCTCAGCCGTTTTTTGTCGGCGAGAGTGAAATGTTCGGCCTCCATCCCGAGTCGCCATCCCCGCGCGCGCTTGTGCCCCTTCTTCAGCCACTCCGCTACGACCTCTAAAACCGACTTCTTCGCCACCACAACTTTCGCGCCTTTGACTTCCTCGTGCGCCTGTGTGTCGTAGCGAACGTCGGTGAAGAACACGCTGCCGGCTCCGTCGAGCAGCAGAAACCCGGCGCTGCCGGTAAAACCGCAAAGATACCGGATGTTGGGAAGATGGCTGATCAGCAGGGCGTCAAGCCGGGAAGAGGCCAGGTGCTCGCGAAGTTTGCTCTGGCGCGCGGGGAAGTTCATTTCATGGGAGTGTAACAAGAAGTGGAGAGCACCGTGTGAGCACCGAACGAAAGCTCCACTTCTCGCGCACAGAACGCGTGAGAAATGCGGCACCCGATCAGCTCACTCAGTACTCGGTACTCGAAAACACCACCGCCGGCCTGACAGGTTCTTCAGGCCGGCGGGCTTTTACTCAGGACTCGCGTCTCAAGACTCAGGACTTGTTATGTCTGAGGTTCTACGTTTGAATGATCCGCGGCGTGATGAAGAAGATCAGCTCCTGGTTCGAGGTGTTCACCTGCGTATGCTTGAACAGGTTGCCCAGGTACGGGATGTTGCCGAGCAACGGCACCTGGGTGATGTTGATCGAGTTCTG
>CAYOUY010000278.1:0-1587 GCA_964407245.1 uncultured Acidobacteriaceae bacterium | reverse complement strand
GCGACTTGAAGACACAAGGCGTACGCGCATTGGCGCTGCGCTGCGACGTGCGTGACGAAAAGAGCATCACCGCTGCGCTTCGAAGTGTGCGTGCCAAATTCGGCGGACTCGATGTCCTGGTCAACAACGCCGGCGCCTATGACACGCTCGACTTCGAGAAAATCACTGCCCGCCAATGGGATGACATGTTCGCCACCAACACGCGCGGGCCGTTCCTGATGTCGCGCCTGGCCGCTTCCCTGCTGCGCGCACGTAAGGGTCGGATCATCAACATTGCTTCTCTAGGCGGCTTGCGTCCCTGGGCGAGTCATGCACACTATTGTGGATCGAAGGCAGCTCTGATCATGCTGACGCAGGTGATGGCCAAGGCTTTGGCGCCCGAGATTTCGGTCAACTGTGTGTCACCGGGCATGATCTCGACTGGCAGCTCGCAGCCCACGGCGTTTCTCCGCCACGTCGCTCAGAAAACCCCGATGAAGCGCGCCGGCACTCCCGCCGAAGTGGCCGCTGCCGTTATGTTCTTCGCCACCGGTCCGCACTTCATCACCGGGCAGGTGCTTGGCGTAGATGGCGGACTGGGATTGGAATCATAAGTGCCGAAAGCTGCTGGGACGACTTTTCCTCTGCCCCTGTGGAAAACTCTGTGGAAAACTTCTGTCACAACTCTTTAACCTTAGATAACTGTTGCTGATTCATCTGTTTGCACAGATAGGGGTGCGGATCACGGTGGTTAACATGCAGAGGATTTCGCGCCGAATTCGCTTAGACAAGCTGCTCGTGGAACGTGGTCTAGCCGTTTCGCGGGAGCGTGCTCAGGCTCTCGTGCTAGCGGGCAAGATCCTGGTCAATGATCAGAAGGTGGAGAAGGCCGGTGCTGTCGTGGATTCAGCCGCAGAAGTTCGCATCCTCGGCGAGGATCTCAAGTACGTCAGCCGCGGCGGGGTGAAGCTTGAGCACGCGCTCGCACATTGGCACATCGACGTTCGCGATCGCGTGTGTATGGACGTGGGCGCGTCCACCGGCGGCTTCACGGACTGTCTGCTGCAGCATGGCGCGGCGCGCGTGATCGCCATCGATACGGGTTACGGCCAGATCGCTCACCAATTACGACAGGACTCACGCGTGCGACTGCTCGAGCGCACCAACGCGCGCTACTTGAAACCTGAAGACATAGGCCAGCCCGTGGATTTCGTTGCCATGGATGTGTCTTTTATCTCTGCTACACTCGTGCTGCCCGCAGTCATCCGCGCCGCTCGCGGCCAGGGGCAACACCGAATCGAATTCGTAGTTCTGGTGAAACCTCAATTTGAGGCGGGCCGGCAGGCGGTGGGCAAAGGCGGGATCGTGCGCGATCCCAAGGCCCGGCTGGAAGCGGTTGAGAAGGTCCGTTGCGCTGTCATTAAACTTGGGGCAGCGAGCGCGGACGTAATCGACTCGCCGATTCTTGGCGCAGAAGGCAATCGGGAGTTTCTGCTGCACGCCGTCTTTGAGGATTTGTGATTTGCGATTTGTGATTTCCGACGTGCCTGCGCGAATCGGCCGGCACTGCACAGAACAAATCACAAATCAGAAATCGCAAATTACAAA
>CAYOUY010000277.1:0-3533 GCA_964407245.1 uncultured Acidobacteriaceae bacterium | reverse complement strand
GTCGGGAACCAGCTTGCGCCGGCCGAGCGCCAGGCATTTGAGGAGCACTTCCTTGGCTGCGACGAATGTTTCGAAAAGCTGCAGGCTGCCGAACGCTTCGCCGCCGGAATGCATGATGCCGCCGAACGCGGGCTCCTCGAGGTGCGATCGCAATCTCAAAGAATGAATCCTGGATGGTTCGCCTGGGCATTTGCGGCCACGGCCTGCATCGCGCTGGTCATGGCCGGGCTGGCCGGGTGGGCTTATTTCGGGCAGATGCCGCGGCTGCGGAGCGAACTGCGCCAAGCTGCGGCCCAGCTTAAGGCCGAAAGGCAATCGCCGACCCCAACTGAGCAGGCCGTTCCTATCGAGCAGGCGGAAGCAAATGTGCCGTTGATCATGCTGCAAGCATCCCGAGCAAGAGAGGGGGCGGCCACTGTGGTTCTGAAGCCTGACGACAAGCAACTGATGCTCTGGGTTGAGCCGGGCCGGTCACGCTACCGTGATTTTCGGCTGGACGTATTCTCGTCCGACAACCATCTGGTCACTTCTGTAGATCATCTGGCATTGAGCCCGTATGGCGCACTGGCCGCAAGCCTTCCTACAAAGCAATTGCCAGCCGGAGGTTTCCGCATTACACTTACAGGCCAAAATCCGCCTCCTGCGGCGCTAGCGGGCGAATATCACTTGGAGATCCGTCGACCTTAAACCCCGCTGGCACAGGTGACTGGTGTCGCATTCCGCGCATCGTTTGACTCTTTTTCTCTGTGGGGCTGGCGTCTCTCTCTGCCTTCTAGCGGTTAAGGGACAATCCCAGAGCACATCTTCCGCTTCGCCGGCGGGAACCTCTCAATCCGCTGCCACTCCTAATCCGGGTTCAGAAACCGCAGTACCGGCTGTCAAGAATTCGGCATCGCCCAAGATCTCCGAAAAGGTCGCAGCGGATACCGCCGCGCAAATCGATGAGTTGATTAAGCAGTCCAACGAAGCAATCAATATCAAAGTGCAATTCCAGCGCGCCGAGGAACTGGCGCGGCAAGCCCTCGAACTCAGTGAGAAGGCGGGGGACAAGGCCCGCGCGGCGATGGCGATGGTTTTCCTCTCAGCAGCGATTTCTTATCAAGGAAGGCTATCCGAAGCGCTTGAAGTTGCGCAGAAGACCGTGCCAGTCGCGCGCGCATCCGGCGATAAGAAAGCTCTGGAACAAGCTCTGAACAGCCTCGCGAGCATCACCGGTGGGATGGGCCGTTACGAAGAAGCGCTCGGTTTATTTTACGAATGCCTGGATCTTGCCCGTGAGATCAACGACTCCACCATGGAGTATATGTCACTGCTGAACATTGGCGAGGCTTACGTTCGCTCCGATGATCCAGACAAGGCCGCGTTGCCGCTTCAGGAGTCACTACGCATTGCGCGCGAGCTCAAGCCGAATCTCCGTGCCAGCAATCCATCGAAGAAAGCAACGGAAATGGCGCTGCTCAATCTTGGCGCCATGGAGATGGCCGGCCAGCACTACCGCGCGGCTCTTAGCTACTACGAACAAGTCCACGTGAGTAAACCTGAAAGTTCGCTGTGGGTGGTCTCGGCGTTGCAGGGTATCGCCGCGTCATATGAACAATTAGGTGAGCCACAAAAAGCAATCGAGTTTCTCGATCAGGCAATCCCGATTGCGGAGAAGGCTGCGAGCGGTTACGCATACCGCAGCCTCCTGAGCGCGCTCGGAGTAAACCAGGAAAAGCTCGGAAATCTTGATGCGGCACTGGCCAGCGAAAACAAGGCTCTCTCGCTCATGCACGAGGCCGGCGGTGATCCGGATGCGGAATGGCAGGTCGAGAGCCGTATTGCTCATATCGAGCGTGCCCTGGGAAACAAGGAGCAAGCGCTGGAGCATTACCAGAAATCCATCAGCGGAATTGAACTGCTTCGATCAGTCGCTCTCCATACAGAAGAGGGACGAGCTGGTGTTGTCGAGAGAAGCCGGGCAACGTACGCCGAGACGGCAGATCTGTTAATCGACCTGCACCGCGAAAACGAAGCTTTGGAGATGACTGAACGCGCTCGTGCGCGCGCATTCCTGGACGTGCTGGCCGAATCTCGCGTAGGAGTAGCCGACGAACTGACTCCAGACCAGCGCAAGCAGGAAGACGCGTTACTGGCTCGAATTTCTGGTGTGCAGAAGAAGCTGTGGAATCAGAATGCCTCTTCCGACGACAGACAAAAGAATGAAGCAGAGCTGAACACCGCCGAGGCCGACCTGGAGAAACTTCACCTGCAGATCCGGGAAACGAACCCGCGTTATGCCAGTTTGCAGTATCCCGAGCCGATCCAGGTGGAGGCAATCCAGAGCAAGCTGCTGGATGACCACACCACTTTGATCGAGTATCTCCTTGGCGAGAAGCGTTCGCTGGTGTGGGTCGTCACAAAGAATAAGGTCACAACTACGACTCTGCCTGCGCGGAAGGACATTGAGGAACGAGTAACGGCGTATCGCAAGCTTCTTCGCGATCACGTCTCGGCGCTTACACTCGATCAATCCCTGACGAAAATCAATGTCCTCAGCGGCGAACTATATGACTTGCTATTCAAACCAGTTGAGAAAAATGTTCGCGAAAGCAAAGCTCTAATTATCGTCCCGGACGGCACTCTGGGTTATCTGCCGTTCGAAGCGCTGGTGACGGCTTCCGGTCACGGCAGAAACACCTATTTGGCAGAAAAGTTTGCAATAGTTTACGGCCCTTCGGCATCAGCTCTTGTGACCGTGGAGGAATTGAATTGGCAAGTCACGTCTCATCGGACACTGCTGGCGTTTGGCGATCCCGTGCTCACACCTGAGAACGGCTTGTCGAGGATTCCGTCGGAGCAGTCTAGCGACTCAATCCCGAAGGTCCGCAGTGCCTCTTTAGCTGAAGATTATGCGGAGCGAGGTTTTTCGCTGACCCGCCTTCCCTATACACGCGACGAAGTCATAGGTATTGGCAAGTTATTCCCGACTGATCAACGGCAACTTTATCTCGCAGCTGATGCGCGAGAAGAGAAAGTTAAGAGCGAGGAGCTGGATGACTTTCGATACATCCACTTCGCAACGCATGGGTTTCTCGATGAGTTACACCCCGGCCGCTCCGGTATCTTACTGTCGCGTGCGCCCGACTCTAAAGAAGACGGAATCCTGCAGACCGGCGAGATTATGCGCCTCAAACTCAATGCGGACATTGTCACCCTTTCGGCCTGCAGCACGGGATTGGGAAAATTCGTGAATGGGGAAGGCATTCTCGGCCTTACCCGCGCGTTTTTCTATGCTGGTGCCAGAAATGTAGCCGTCAGCCTATGGAACGTGAATGACTCTGCCACCGCCACACTGATGAAATCTTTTTACCTGAATCTGCGTCGCGGACTGCCGAAGAGAGAGGCTTTGCGTGAAGCGAAATTGAGCCTGCTGCGCAGCTCGCAGCCCACATGGCGTCACCCCTATTTCTGGGCAGCGTTTGTACTTGAAGGACAAGGACATTGAGTAACGAACCCGTCGCGTTAAAGAGACTTCATCCGTTTTGCTGGCG
>CAYOUY010000276.1:0-5888 GCA_964407245.1 uncultured Acidobacteriaceae bacterium | reverse complement strand
ACGGCCAACACACCCATCACCACGAACGTGCCAGCGCGGTCGGGCGCTGTTTGCGCGCTCTGGGTCAACCGCATCAGCACTATGAAGTATAGCAGTAACACCCCGAGAGCGCCTACGAACCCATGTTCCTCGGCAAAGGCCGCGAAAATGAAGTCCGTCTGTGGAACCGGCAGGAAATTCCCGTGTGTTTGCGAGCCTTTCCCGCCCCAGATACCTCCAGAACCCACGGCAATCTTCGATTGCTCAACTTGGTACCCCGAGCCCTGCGGATCCAGTTCAGGGTCGATAAAGCTGGTCAACCGCTGCTTCTGATACGACTTCAACACGTGCACCCGCGGCACCATGAAAACTGCACCGATGCCGACGACCCCGAGCAGGGCCACCGCCAGCCCCTGCCTCCACTGCAAACCACCCAGGAAAACTCCCATCACTGCGATGGGAACAAACGTGAGCGCGGTCCCCAGATCGGGTTGGGCCAGCACCATCAGCATGGGCACGCCGACAATTGCACCCGCCTTGATGAAATCCGGCCACGAGAGTTCCCGCTGCCGCATCTCGGCGAAGTATTTCGCCACCGCCAGAATCAGGATGAGCTTTACCCACTCCGACGGCTGAAAATGCGTCCCTCCGATCTTGATCCAGCGTTTCGCTCCCAGCGCGCGCGTTCCAAACAGCAACACCGCCATCAGCGACGCCACGCCGGCGATGTAGAACCAGTGAATGCGGTCGAGCAGCGCTTGATAACTCACCAGGCTCATCAGAAACATCATGCCCACGCCGCCCAGCACCCAGTACACCTGCTTGATGTGCGCGCCGGCAAACTTCGTGTGCTCGGTCGCGCTGTGGATCTCCATCACTCCCAGCCCGCAGATCAGGAGCACGAAGCCCAGCAACAACCAGTCGAAATCGCGAAATGAAACGTAGCGTGACATCCGTTCTCAGTCGTTAGCCCTTAGTCGTTAGCCGTTGGCCTCATCCTCGAATAATCTGTCATCCTGAGCGAGCATCACGTTCGCGAAGCGAACGTGATGCGGAGTCGAAGGACCCCGCGTTCGCCTGTACTATCAAGAGCCTCGCAGGGAATTCTCTGCACCGGCGTTCACTGCATCCCCGGCGCGGCCGTCGCCACCACTTGCGGCTTCTTCGCCACATCTACGAAGAACCGCCCTCCCTGCAACTTCTGCTTATCTCCGTCTGTATCCGGCTCCGTCCACAGTGCCCCGATCTCAACCTTCCCATTCTTCGACTTGTCGGCCATTTTTTGGGGATTGCGCCGCTGCTTGTCGACATACGCCTTGATGACTTGCGTGGCCAGCCGCGCCGCCAGCTTGCCATGTTCGCCGCCCTGAAACAGCGCGCAAACCACAATGTCAGGATTGCGGCGTGGGGTGAAGCCAACGAACCATCCGTTTTGGGCAAACTCGCTGTCGTTCTTGACCTTAGCGCGCAAGGCAAGCGAGACAACCTGCGCCGAGCCGGTCTTTCCCGCGATATCGACCCCGGGAACCGCCGCTGAAGGCGCCGTGCCGCCGGGCGTCAAAACGCGCGTCATGGCATCGGTGATGTAATTCCATCCATTGGCATCGATCGGCATGCTCTTCACTTCCGTATAGTTAGCGGTTTGCACGAAATCCGGGGGCAATCCTTGGGGATTGACCACATGCGGGACGACCAGGCGTCCATCCGTGGAAATGGCGGAAATCGCGCGAATCAACTGAATCGGAGTCACGGTCAGAGCTCCCTGTCCGATGCCCACCGAAATCGTCTCTCCCGCAAACCATTTCTGCTTGAAGTTCCTGATCTTCCATTCCTCTGATGGCATCACGCCGCTGACTTCATTGGGCAGGTCGATTCCGGTTTTCTGCCCCAATCCCAGCATGGTCGCGTATTTGGCGATGCGCTCGATGCCCAGCTTATCCGCGAGCGTGTAGAAAAACACGTCGCAGGACTGGTAAATCGCCTTCTCCAGATCCACATCGCCGTGCGACTGATGCAGGAAGTAGACCCAGCACTTGTAATTTCTGCCGTAGAAGTCGGCGCTGCCGTTGCAATGCACGTGCATGTTCTGCGCGATGCCTTCCTGCCATCCCGCTACCGACATGATGACCTTGAAGGTCGACCCCGGGGCCAGCTGCGCCTGAATCGCCTTGTTCAGCAGCGGCTTGTCGGGATCGTTGACCAGTTTGTTCCATTCGTCGCGTGAGACATGCACGGCAAAATCATTCGGATCAAACGTCGGCCCGCTCACCATGGCGAGAATCTCGCCCGTGTGCGGATCCATGGCGATGATGGCTCCGTTCTTGCCCTCGAGCGCTTCTTCGGCGGCGATCTGCAAATCAACGTCGACCGTCAGCTTGAGCGGCTTGCCCGGTACGGCTTCGGTTTCGCCCAGGCGTCCGACCTCGCGGCCGTGGCTGTCCACCAGCGCCTGCCGCGATCCGTTCTGGCCCATGAGCACCGAGTTGTATTGCCGCTCCACACCGGAAATGCCAACCACGTCGCCCGGACTGTACAACTCGAACTGCGGCTGGTTCAGCATGTCTTCGCTGACTTCGCCGACATAGCCAATCAGGTGCGCCATAAATCCGTTGCGCGGGTACAGCCGCCGGTGCGCCATGATCGTATCGAGCTCCGGCAGTTCGTTTTTATGCGATTCGATGAACGCCAGTTCGTCGGGCGTGATGTCTTCCTTCAGAAAAATCGGCTGGTATTGCGGCATGGAGGCGAAGCGCCGCACTCGCGCCCGCACCTCGTTCGCATCCATGTGCAGACCCTGCGCGATCAAATCCGCATCCGCCATCAGGTCGCGCGAGGAGTCGCGCAGCAGCAGCGCCGAAAACGAGGGATAGTTGTCGACGATCGTGCGCCCTTCGCGGTCCAGAATCCTGCCCCGCGGCGCCAGCACCGGGATGTTGCGCGTGTGATTCCGCTCCGCCGCCAGCGAGTAGTAATCGCTCTGCATCACCTGCAGCCGCCACAGTCCATAGGCCAGCACCAGAAAAATGGCGAGGATGATGTATTGCGCCGCCGTCAGGCGGATGGCGGAAACTTTTTCGTCGCGGCCAAACATCAAAAATCAGTCCTTGGTCGTCTGTCGTTGGTCGTTAGCTGAGGGACTTTCTTTTATTCTATGCCGGAGGAGTTCCCGTCCGCTCGCTGCACAGGTGACGGAGGTACTCGCTTCGGCAGGAGGTCGCGAAAGAGCAAGCCAAGCGACTAACGACGCCCTATGTCCTCTGCTTGAACTTATCCAGGGCAAAGTAGAGGAAGGTTCCCAGCGTGGCGTTGGCCAGCCCGGCCAAGATGCCGTTGATCCAGCCCCAGTGCTGGGTCATGTTCACCATGCCCCGGGCGACTGTGAAGTAGACAGCTGAGTGCACCAGATAAAACCCCAGCGTGACCAGAAACCGGGCTCCAGCGTTTTCCACGTCCAGCTTCACCCCCAGCGATGACGCTCCATAACCGACCACGGTCTTGGCAATGCCGTAGATTCCGATGGGATTGTGCCCCAGCATGTCCTGCGCCAGCCCGATCACCGCTCCGGTAAAGAGCCCGGAAATCGGGTTCCTGCGCGCCATGGCGAAAAAGATCGTCACCAGCAGTGGCAGGTCGAGGTAAACCGCAAAGCGCGGATAGCGCAGCGGCACAAACGCCTGGATAAACAGCGCCAGCAAGGGGACGCCGATGGTCACCGGAACGCTGAACCGGTAAACCTCAACCTGCTCCCCGGAGGTGTAAGTGATGGGCACGCTAGTGTGGATCGCTCGGCTCGGCCGATGGCTGCGGATTGGTTTGCGGGGGTGTCGAGGGCTTCGCCGCTGGCTTTGTCTGCTCGCCCCCAGGCTGTGCGGCCTTCGGCTGTTGGACGGCAGGCTGCGACGCTTTGGGGTGATCAATCCTGGGCTGGTCAGCAGTGCTTTGCTCAGACGCGGCTTGGTCTGGCTTGCGCTGCGCAGTTTTGGGTGCGAGCTTGGGCTGTGCAGGCTGGGTCTGAGCAGATTGTGTCTGCACTGGCGTCTTTGCCTGCACCACGGCGTTCGGAGCCGTCGTGGGTACTTTCGGAACCGGCGAGGCTGCCCCACCCATCGCGGTGTTCGATGGGTGGGGATTCGTTAGAGTCGATCCGACCGTCTGCGGCTTCGCTGCCGAAGGATCCTCCGTTTTGCCAGACCCATTCGCACCCGCAGGTTTGTCGGGAACCGAAGGCAGCCGCTGCGCCAGAATGTCGGCCGCGCGCACGTGAGTTGCGGCCTCAGCCGCGGGCTGCCGCTCCTGCTTTTCGACCAGAACTAGCACCTCTTCCAGCTTGCTCAGATCCGAGGACGGCCTGACCTTGATATTCAGGAAAAGATCCTTGCCCAGTGCAACTTTACTAACCGTGCCCGCGGGCAGGCCCTTGGGAAAGATCTGGTCTCCGCCGCTGGTCAGGACGGTTTCGCCCTGTTGAACTTGCTCATTGCTCATGATGCGCTCCAGCACAACCTCACCGTTGGCCGCGCCGCGCAGCACTCCCTGCAGGCGCGATTTTTCGAGAATCACGCCCACACCGCTCGACTGATCGTTTATCAGCAGGACCTGCGAAACCGAGGGGTAGACGACGAGAATTTTTCCCACGACCCCGTCCGCCGTGATCACGGCCATGTCGCGCCGCAGTCCGGCGTCTTCGCCCTTGTCGATGTAGATGACGCGCGACAGATCGCTGCCGCTCGACCCGATCACTTGCGCGGCTACGGTCTTGGCGATGAATTGTTCCTTGAAGGCCAGCAGGTTCTGCAGGCGATGCGCCTGCGCCGCGTCTTCGCTGAGCCGGACTTCTTCCAGCCGCATCTGTTCAATTTGTTCTTTAAGCTGGCGGTTTTCCGCACGCACGCCGCGCAGGTAGAAGTAGTCGTGCCAGATACCAGTGCCGCTGTTCTTGATCCAGACCAGCCCGCGCTCGAAGGGAGAAATTGCGCCCACCGCCCAGATGCGGATCAGACGCGTGTCCTGGGCGTCGTTCGGGCCGCGCTTGACCTGCACTGCTAACCCAAGCACCTGCAGAAACAGCACGCCCACCAGGATGACCAGATTGCGGTAGCGGCCGAGGACGGATTCCATAAATCAGGGGCTAGGGACTGGGGGCTAGGGGTTGGGTTTATCTAGCCCTCTAGCCCCTAGCCCCTTGATTCTTTCTATTCAATCGATATCTTGCGCAACAGCTTGAAGTCGGAGAGCATCTTGCCCGTGCCCAGCACCACGCTGCACAGGGGATCGTCGGCAATCGAAACCGGCAGGCCGGTTTCTTCGCGGATGCGCTTGTCGAGATTCTTGAGCAGCGCGCCGCCGCCGGTCAGTACGATGCCGCGGTCACTGATGTCGGCCGAGAGCTCGGGCGGCGTCCGCTCCAGCGCCACGCGAATTGCATTCATGATGGTGGAAACGCACTCGCTCAACGCCTCGCGAATTTCGCCGTCATCCACCGTGATCGTCTTGGGCACGCCTTCGATCAGGTTGCGGCCTTTGATCTCCATCGTCATCGGCTTGTCGAGCTGGTGCGCGGAACCGATTTCCATCTTGATCTGCTCAGCCGTGCGCTCGCCGATCAGCAGGTTGTACTTGCGCTTCAGGTAATTCATGATGGCTTCGTCCATCTGATTGCCCGCCATGCGCACCGAGCGCGAATAGACGATGCCACTCAGGGAAATGACTGCGATGTCGGTCGTGCCGCCGCCAATATCGACCACCATGTTCCCGCTGGGTTCGGTGATGGGCAATCCCGCACCGATCGCTGCCACCATGGCTTGCTCCACCAGGTGCACTTCGCTCGCTTTGGCGCGATAGGCCGAGTCCATGACGGCCCGTTTCTCCACCTGCGTGATCTCGGAAGGCACGCCGATCACGATCCGCGG
>CAYOUY010000275.1:0-3749 GCA_964407245.1 uncultured Acidobacteriaceae bacterium | reverse complement strand
TTACTGCGGTTTCTGATCGGCCTCGGGCTTCTTCTTCGCCAGGGACCGGACGTAGTTGACCAGGTCCCATCCTTCTTCGGTCGTTACCCGCTCGCCTTCCGGCGGCATGTCCTGGTGACCGTTCTTGATGATGTAGTAAAGCTCGCCGTCGGTACGGTCCTTGAGAGTGGCGGGATTGGTAAAGTCGGCGATAGTGAGCTTCATGTCGCGGGCGGTCTCGCCTTTACCGTTTCCCTCAGCACCGTGACACATGGCGCAATCGAGGTTCCACCATTTCTTTGCGCGGGCAATCGATTCGGGCGAGCTCTTCACCGGATTCTGCGTCTTCGCGGCTTCGACCGGAATCGCGGAGTAGTTCGGGGTTTTCGGAGTTGAGGTTTGCTGCGCGGGCAGCGCGATGGCTAAGAGAATGAGTGCGGGAAGAACCAGTGCAGATCGTGACACGGGAACCTCCTAATGTAGGTCAGGAGTCGCTTACGGGGGAATTGTAGCACCGTCGTGGCGCGCGGGCTGTGAGCGGCTATTGCCTCGCGGGGAACGCAAAGGGCGGTTGGAAAAAGCCGCCGTCTGTCTCAAGTGGTCAGCGCATGTGGTATTTTCGATAGGCCGCGCGGTGGGGTGCGGCAGTGCCGCGTCGCGTTGCGATCCATCCTCACGACTGCAGTCCAACGACCGTATGGACAAGAAATTTCGCGTCTTTGCCACCTGCGACATCGGTGAAGCCATTGACCTTCTGCGTAAGCGCGGTTATGAGGTCGAGGTGTATCCGCACCCTGAGGCGCCGCCGAAGAGCCTGATTATCGAGAAGGTGAAGGCTGGAATCGACGGACTGATTACGACCCTGCGCGACCCGATTGACGCCGAGGTGTTTGAAGCCGGGAAGCGCAAGCTGAAAGTAGTGGCGCAGATCGCGGTGGGTTTCGACAACATTAATCGCGCCGACGCCAACCGCTACAAAATTCCGTTCACGCACACGGCCGATGTGCTCACAGAAGCGACCGCCGAGTTCGCATTCTTCATAATGGCGATGCTGGCGCGAAAAATGTGGCCGGCGGAACGCCTGACGCGCGAGAACCAGTGGGGATACTGGCACCCGTATCTGCCGTTCCTGGGCGACGAGGTCACGGGCAAGACCGTGGCCGTGATAGGAACGGGACGCATCGGGCTGGCGTTTATCAAGAAAGCTTCCGGGTTCGACATGAACGTTCTTTGTTACGACCCGGCGTATGAAAATCACGCGTTCGTCAAGACCATTCAGGAGATCAACGATCTCCGCCATGCGCGCGGGCTGGTGAAAGAAAAGGCCTGGATCAAGTACGTACCGTTTGAACAGGCCCTGCGGGAAGCCGACTTCGTCAGCGTTCATGTGCCGTTATTGCGGCCCGGGGAGAGTGCCACGCCCACCTATCATCTGTTCAACGAGCAGACGTTGAGCCTGATGAAAGCTACGGCGTATCTGGTCAACAGTTCGCGCGGTCCGGTGGTGGATGAGGCTGCGCTGGCACTGGCCTTACGGGAGAACTGGATTGCGGGCGCGGCGCTCGACGTCTACGAGACAGAGCCCTTGCCCATGGATTCTCCACTGCTTGATCCGGCGATCGCCGACCGATGCCGCCTGATGCCGCACTTTGCCAGCGCCGCGCGCATCACCCGGCTCTCAACCGATCCGGATAAAGGCATGGCGGGCAGGTGCGCGCAGGGCCTGATTGACGTGCTCGAAGGCAATTACGGCGGGGACGTCACGAAGATGCCCTATGTGGTGAACAAAGAGGCCTTTGGGAAGTGATTGTTCGGGGACGGTCGCACATAATTCGTGGCTGAAATGGCCCCACTTGCGGTTACAATATGGGCCTGGGTTTCCGCTCCGGGGATTCCGAATGAAACAGCGACCATCGCGTATGGTGTTGGAGGGTGTTTTGTTTCTCCTCTGTGCGGCGGGAGTTTGGGCGCTCGATTCCAATAGCACCGCTCCGTTGCGCCTGGAGCCGGCCCCGAAGGAAGTGCAGTTGCGCGATGGCGGGTTTCGCGTGAAACCGGGAACCAAGATTCTGGTGCAGTTCGGCCATCAGACTGAGGATCGCATTGCGGCGGAAACGCTGGTCGAGCAGATTGCCGATCAATCTGGGTTGGAGCTCGACATTGTCGGCGAGAAGCCCACGAACAAAGCGGCGAACGGCGCGATTGTGCTGGCGCGGCTCGACGACAAGCGCGTGCGCCGCTTCCTGGCCAGGAACGGGCTGAAGGCGGATGCGTCTGTAGGTGAAGACGGGTACCTGCTGTTCTCCGACAGAGAACATCTTATCGTCGCGGCGAAAACGGGACAGGGGATCTTTTATGGCGTGCAGACTTTGCGGCAGTTGTTGCGGCAGACTGGCAAGGGCCTGATATGTCCAGCGGTGGAGATTCGCGACTGGCCGACGCAGGACAAGAATGCGCAGCAGGATATGACCCGGGAAAGATTGCCGGAAAACCTGAAGAATATGCGGGGTCCGCAAGAGTAGAGGGTAGAAAGCGGAGCAAATGCAGCCGTCCCAAGCGGGCGGCTTTTGTCTTTTTGCGCGCGAATTCTCTCGCGTGTCGCGTAGAATTCCTTCGTTCAATGCATCGATAGTTTCTCAACATTCTTCCGATGTTCTCTGCTTAATGTTCTCTGACCGCACCAACTGGAAGCTAGCCCAGAACCGGTTTACGCAGGCCGTCGAAGAGGTGCGTTCCAGCGGCGCGAAGATTCTCGACCTCACGGTGTCGAATCCGACTCGCGTGGGATTGGAGTATGACTCCCGGGCGATTCTGGCGGCGCTCGTATCGCCGCAGGCGCTCGACTACGATCCGCAGGCTAAGGGGTTGCTTTTCGCGCGGAAGGCGGTCGCGGAGTATTACCGCGTGGATCATTTCCACGCGAATCAGGGAGTTGCTGTTGATCCGGAGCGAATCGTTCTGACGACCAGCACCAGCGAAGGATATTCGTTCGTATTTCGACTGCTGTGCAATGCCGGCGATGAGTTGCTTGTGCCGAAGCCGAGCTATCCGCTGTTTGAGTTTCTGGCGGATTTGCAGGATGTGAAGCTGGTGCCGTATCCCCTCATTTATGACCATGGCTGGCAGATGGATTTTCCGTCGCTGGAGAAGGCGGTGACGCAGCGGACGCGGGGCGTGGTGGTGGTGCATCCGAATAACCCGACCGGGTCGTATGTTTCGGAGAGTGAACGGCGGCAGTTGAATGAATTCTGCCGGGAGCGCGGGCTGGCGGTGGTGGTGGATGAGGTGTTTCTGGATTATGAGATCGGGACCTCAGCGGCTAAAGCCGCCGCTCAAGTGCCCGCCCTGAATCGCAGCGCTAAGAGCGCTGCGCCACCCAAAACCGCGGCTGGGACCCGGAAGCCAGAGAGCTTTGCAGGTAACAACGAAGTCCTGACGTTCACGCTGAGCGGGCTGTCGAAGATCGCGGCGCTGCCGCAGATGAAAGTGGCATGGATCGTGACGAGCGGCCCGAAGGAGCTTGTGCGTGAGGCGATGGCGCGGCTTGAGGTGATCGCCGATACATATCTCTCGATGAATGCGCCGGTGCAGTGGGCCGTGCCGCTGCTGCTGGATCAGAGAAAGAGCATTCAGAAGCAATTGCTGGGGCGGGTGCGGGCGAACTTGGCAGAGTTGGATCGGCAGTTGGCGGCGCAGAAGGCTTGCCAACGGCAGGAAGTGGAAGGTGGATGGTACGCGGTGCTGCGCGTGCCAGTGACGCGGTCGGATGA
>CAYOUY010000274.1:0-2279 GCA_964407245.1 uncultured Acidobacteriaceae bacterium | reverse complement strand
ATCGAAGTTGGCGGAATCGCTGCCGCCGGGCGCGACGATGGGGAAGAGCTTCTTGATATCGGCGCCGAACAATGGCGAGATCAACACGCTCAGGGGCAACGTCAACTGGATGCACGCACGGCAGTCGCTGCTGCAGTCTCCCTTGTTTGGCGACGATATCAAGAAGCTCTATCCCATCATTGCGCCGGATGGCAGCGATTCCGCCAACTTCGACAACGCCGTCGAACTGCTCTTTCAGGCGGGCCGCAGCCTTCCGCACGCGCTGGCCATGCTCATTCCGGAAGCGTGGGCGGGCAATCCGCACATGAAGCCGGAGAAACGCGCTTTCTACGAGTACCACGCGTGCCTGATGGAGCCTTGGGACGGTCCCGCCGCCATTGCTTTCACTGACGGCCGCGTCATCGGCGCCACGCTCGACCGCAACGGCTTGCGCCCGGGGCGTTATGTTGTTACTGACGACGATGTGGTGGTCATGGCCTCAGAAGCCGGCGTGCTCGATGTCGCTCCCGAACAGGTGAAGCACAAAGGCCGCCTGCAGCCGGGAAAAATGTTCCTGGTCGATACTGTCGCCGGCCGCATCATCTCCGACAAAGAGATCAAACACGAACTCGCATCACGACGGCCCTACACCGAATGGCTGAGGCAGAATCAGATCACCATCGATCATCTGCCCGAACCTTCGCGCATGCACTTTCCCGACGCGGAGACTCTGCTCCGCCGACAGCGTGCCTTCGGCTACAGCGACGAAGATTTGAAGATGATTCTTGGCCCCATGGCCGCGAACGGCGAAGAACCGGTCGGCTCCATGGGCACCGACACGCCGCTCGCTTGCCTCTCTGACAAACCGCAGTCGCTCTTCAACTATTTCAAGCAGCTCTTCGCGCAAGTCACCAACCCGCCCATCGATCCCATCCGCGAAGAGATGGTCATGTCGCTCATCAGCTACATCGGCAGCGAGCGCAACATCCTGGAAGAAGCGCCGGAAAACTGCCACATGCTCAAGCTCGAGCATCCGCTGCTTACCAATCGCGACCTGGAGAAGTTGCGCCGCGTTTCCTATCGCGATCTGCTCGCCACAACGTTGCCCGCGCTCTTTCGTCCGTCTGAAGGGGAAGCGGGTTTGCGGCGCGCTCTCGACGAATTGTGCCGCCGGGCATCTCAGGCGGTGCGCGCCGGATACTCGCTGCTCATTCTTTCCGATCGCGGCGTCGACAAAGACTATGCGCCGATTCCATGTCTGCTCGCGCTCGCCGCTGTGCACAACTTGCTCGTGCGCGAAGAGACGCGCACACAAGTGGCGCTCATCACTGAATCGGGCGAACCGCGCGAAGTCATGCACTTCGCCTTGCTCTCGGGCTACGGCGCCAGCGCCATTAATCCTTATCTCGCACTCGAAAGTGTGGAAGACCTTGCCTGGCGCGGCGAATTGGGCGAGGGCGTCACGCCTGAGCTGGCCGTGAAGCGCTTTCTGAAGGCGATCAAGAAGGGCCTGCTCAAGACCTTCTCGAAGATGGGCATCTCCACGCTGCAGAGTTATCAAGGTGCGCAGGTTTTCGAAGCCATCGGCCTGAACAAGGAATTGATCGAGACTTATTTCGCCGGCACAACTTCGCGCCTCGAAGGTATTGGCCTCGAGGTCGTTGCCCGCGAGGCGCAACTGAAGCACGAATTCGCCTTCCGCCCGCTCACCGACTCCGAAACCGAACTGGCCGTCGGCGGCAACTATCACCAACGCGTGAACGGCGAATATCACCTGCTCAATCCGCTCACCATCAGCAAACTGCAGCAGGCCGTGCGCCAGGAAAATTTCAAAACATTTCAGGAATATACCGATCTCATCGACCGCCAGAGTGCGCAACTCTGCACGTTGCGCGGCTTGATGACATTCAAGAAGAGCAATCAGCCCATCCCGCTTGCGGAAGTCGAGCCCGCCAAAGAAATCGTCAAGCGCTTTACCACCGGCGCCATGTCGTTCGGGTCGATCAGCAAGGAGGCCCACGAAACGCTGGCCATTGCAATGAACCGCATCGGCGGGAAATCGAATACGGGCGAGGGCGGGGAAGACGAAGAGCGCTTCAAGCCCGACACCAATGGCGATCTGCGCCGCAGCGCCGTCAAGCAAGTCGCCTCGGCGCGTTTCGGAGTGACTGCCAGCTATTTGGTCAACGCCGACGAACTGCAGATCAAAATGGCGCAAGGCGCCAAGCCCGGCGAGGGTGGCCAGCTCCCCGGCCACAAAGTCGACGAAGTCATCGCACGCCTGCGGCATTCGATTCCCG
>CAYOUY010000273.1:0-9162 GCA_964407245.1 uncultured Acidobacteriaceae bacterium | reverse complement strand
TTCGACGGCAAACTTCTGCCCTTCAAGAAGGGGCCCTTTTATCTGGCCATGGAGTGCGGCGTTCCCGTGGTTCCCATCACGATCGTCGGCACGCACTACGCCATGCCCAAGAAACGCTTCGCCATCAAGGCGGGAGTGGTGAAAGTGATCTTTCACCCCGCCATCGATCCCAAAGACTTTGGCAGCCGCGAGGGCCTGATGGAAAAAGTCCGCGCAACAATCGAAGACGCATTGCCCGAGGAGTATCGGCAGACAAACTCAACCACAGAGGCCACGGAGGTTCACAGGAAACTCTAAATTCCTCTGTGACCTCTGTGGTTAATCTTTTTTTCGCAGCGCCCGCGCCATCTCCGGCAGCTTAGGAAGAATCGCGGAATACTTCAGCCACAACTTGTGATCGACCGCCGGCGATCCGCTGACCAACGTACCTGGCGCAATGTCGTTCGCTACACCGCTCTGGGGCGTCACGATCGCATTGTCTCCCACTTTGCAGTGCCCAACCACTCCAACCTGACCGGTAAGAATGACCTTGTGGCCGATTTCGGTGGATCCCGCCAATCCCACCTGCGCGCACAGCAAGGCATCTTCTCCCACCTGCGATCCGTGGCCCACCTGCACCAGGTTGTCAACCTTCACGCCGCGCCCGATTCTGGTTTCGCCCACGCTCGCGCGATCGATGCAGGAATTCGCCTGTATTTCAACGTCGTCGCCAATCACGACCGGTGCTGGCTGCGGAATCTTGTGCCAGCGGCCATCGGCAGTCTTCGCGAAGCCGAATCCGTCGGCTCCAATCACCACTCCGTTCTGCAGGATCACATTGCGGCCAATGCGGCAATTCTCGCGCACGACCGAGTGCGCGTGGGCGAAGAAGTTGTCGCCGATCTTCACCCCGCGATAAATGACGACGTGGGCCAGCAGCACCGCGTTCGCGCCGATCTCGACATCCTCACCGATCACGACATAGGGACCGATGTGCGCGTTGGCTCCGATTCTTGTGCTCGAAGGCACGACTGCCGCGGGATGCACGCCCGGGGCGTAGCGCACGGGATGGTGAAACAATTCCAGCGCCCTCGCAAAGCTGAGGTAAGGATCCTTCGCCCGCAGCATGGCCGTGGGAATAGCAGGAAAGTCCTCGGCCACAATGACGGCCGTGGCTTTGGTTCTCCGCGCCGCCGCCGCGTACTTGGGATTCGAGACGAAAGTCAATTCTCCTGGCCCGGCCTGTTCGATGCCGTTCAGGCTGGTAATTTCGGTGTCGGGAGAGCCGTTTTCAAGGCGCAGGTTGAGGGCAGCAGCGATTGCAGAGAGTTTCATTGTGATGATCGGAGATGCCAGTAAATCCTACACTAGCGCAGCGTCACGATGACGGCGTCAGCACGAGCAGCGTAGGGGCGGACGCATTCGTCCGCCCCGCCGAGCGCAGCGAGGCGTGCGCCATGAGTCCGATCAGGAAGTCGTTGCTTTCGACTTGATCGAGCCGGGAGTTTGCGCTTATTGCACCACCAGCGTGAATGTGCCTTGCTGGGAGACGGTTCCCGCCGTTGCCGTCACGGTCACGGTGTAGTTGCCGGTAGGCGTTCCTTGTACGGGTGGCGGAGTCGAGGAACTTCCGCCACCGCCACCGCAGCTTGGGACGAATACGAGCAACCCTACCATCAATCCCAGAAGCAACACGCCACGACGTCGCCGGGGCGCCGCGAGCAGGACTATGCCCGCCAGCGGTAGCGCAGCAATGGGGACTGCCATCAGGCTTGCTCGTTGCGACCTAGTGGTCGGAGCTGTCGTGGTGACAACAATGTTGACGCTCGCGATCGTATTCGGTCCCTGTCCCGTCACGCTGGTCTGGCCGCAGGTGGCCCCGGTGGGCAAGCCGCTGCAAGTGAAACTGACTGAGGTGGTGAAGTTGGTGGAGGCGATAATGCCGGCCGCCGCGGTCGCTGACAAGCCAGGACTCGTGACGATGTACGGCGGAAGCGAGACAAAGGCAAAGCCGGGTTGAACCGTGAACGAAACGGACTGCGTGCTGCTGCTTCCGTTGAAGCTGGCATCGCCGCTGTACACGGCGGAAATGGTATGGTTGCCGGCATCGAAGCTGATGATCGCGTCGCCGATCGCCGTGTTGCCCTGGCTATTAAGGGGGGGATTACTCACGACCGCAACCGGGGGATTGGTCTGCGCATTCGTCGTGGGCAGAGGCCCGAACGTATCGGTAAACGTGACCGTCCCGGTTGGTATTCCTTGTCCCGACTTCCCGGCCACATCGGCGCGCACATTCACCAGGCTGCCGAAAGGATAAGGACTCGTAAGCGGATTGCCATTGCTGGCATTGTTGCCGAAGAGACTCAGGGTGGTCGTGCTCTGCTCGGGGTTTACCGTGACCTCGAATGTGTTCGAATTGCTGGACCCATACGTTGCATCTCCCCCGTAGTGAGCCCAAACGCAGTAAGGCCCGCCACCGGGTAGAACGGTCGTTGAGAAAGCGACTGAGCCACCGACCAATGTCGCGCTGTTGACAGCAGCGGTATTCCCGAAACAATCGACCGTGTCGCTTTCAGCCAGGAGGGCGACGTTGCCGGTTGGTGTGCCAGTGCCGCTGCTGGGCGCCACCGTGATGTTGACGCTGACGGGCGTGCCATGGGTGATATTGCTGGTCGAGCCCAGGGCCAGCGTTGTGGTCGTCGGGTTAAAGGTAACGCTGTTCCATTCGTTGACGAGGTTCGCGACATTCACCGAACCAAGTCCCGTCGTCTCGTCATAACCTGGACCCGCTTGATAGTCGCTCCCAACCTCTCCCGGCACGATGTTGTTTCCGACTGTGACGTCGTTGAAGATGCAGCTGCTGGCCGGAGCCGTTGTCGTGTTCGAACCATTGCACTGTGTGGGATAAATACCCTGTGTCGCTTGCGACTGCGCCAGTGGATAAAGCACGTAGTTCGCCTGTCCCTGTCGCCCGCCCTGGTTCTGATCGACCAGAGCCATGATCCCGGCGAAGGACGGCGTCGCCGCCGACGTGCCGCTTACGAGATAGACCGAGATGAATCCCTGGCTATCGGGGACGCAGGAAGCCTCGAGGCAAAGCAGATAGGCGTCATGTCCGGCAGCTGTCAAGGACACATCAGGCACGTCACGCACTCCGTCCGAAGGAATATTCAACAACGGCCCGGATTGCCATGAGGGTTTCGGAACACCGGGGGTTGTCCCCGGTGGAGAGATTTGAGTATCGCCCAGGTTCCCCGCGCTAGCTCCGCCGCCACCGGACCAGAGGCCATTCGTGAGGCTGCTTTCATTCCACACATTTTCCGGGATATAGGAAATCGCCGTCTCAGAGATTGGGGGAGTCGAGGTCCAATACTTACTTGGGTCGCCGTTCTCGTTGAACATCGTTCCACCGACTGCGATATTGAAGGGCGTCGATGCCAGGGCATTGACCGAGACCGGACCAGTAGCCGGAGGGGAGTTGGGATCGTCGCAGCCCTCGGCGCCTGCGTCTCCGGCCGCGACGAAGTATGTAATGCCTTGCGCCGCAGCCTGTTCCGCCAAAGCGTTGATACCGGCAAGTCGTGCATCGGTCGCGAAGTATTCGCACGTGATGAAGCTCTCCGTCATGATGTCCGCGAGATTGTTGTCCACGATGTACTGCTCGGAGAGATCGATACCATCGGTGGTATTGGTCGTGCCCGAAACGACGAAGTCGATCGTGGCACCAGGCGCGATGGCGCCGGACCATGTCGTATCCAGAGTGGCTTCGGCTTCTTCTCCGCCGCCGAAATCACCCGGATCGGGACCATCGACGATGATGTTGAGATTACCTTCGAAGAAGTTTCCACCGGTTCCGATCTCATTCCAAAAATTCTGAACGTCCTGGCCGTCGTTATAAAGATCATTGCGGCCAACGACGCCAATGGTCCTGCCAGCTCCATTGATTAGGTTGCTGTACACAGGGTTAATGTCGTAGATCACCGCGTAATCCTGCGGCATCAGTGCATTAAACCCAGCCTGGCCGTTTTCTGGAGGAAAGGTAACCGTGGGTTTCTTCCCCTCGATGACTCGCGCGAGAACGGGATGCCTCGCCAAGTGGGCCAGCGTCTGGCTGACAAAGTTATGCAGCGTCAGCACTCCCTTCACCGCGGGCACCAGCGCGGTCGGAATCATGGGATCACTGGCGTTCGCCCAGTGTTGCTCGCCGTTCACGATGTATTTGTGGATCGCCGTGTGAAATGCTTCCTGAACCTGGCTCGCCGAGCCAGAGAACTCCAGCACGGTGCGGCCCTTGGTCGTTCCCACCTTAAACCCGTGCGACTGCAGCCAGCCCGTGACGATTTGCATGTCGCTGTCGGTGGGGCCGAATTGTTTGCCGAATTGTTCCGGCGTCAGCCACTTGTGATAGCTGGGCGAATGCTTGTCCTGCTGGTTGTCGAGCAGCGTGCGCAGCGCAGTCTCTTGTTCAGGGCTGCGCTTCAGCACCAGCAGCATGCGATCCATGGGGAGGCTTGCCGGGGCCGTGCCGAGGTCGAATTGAGGCCGTGCCAGCGGGTGCGTGTTTCCCTTCAGCGTCGTGAGCTGCGATTCGTCGATCGACTGGGTGATGAGCGGCTGGGTAATCAGCGGCAGAGGGGTTCCTGTCACTGCCGCATTCTGCCCTGAAGCTCGGGCGCAGAGAATCGCGCCTGGAAGAATCACCGCGAGGATGAAGGATCTCGCCGCGCGAAAATGTGAGAAGGCTGAAGGGGCCAGGGACACTCGTACCGTGGGCATGCCGGATACCTCGACTCGGATGAACTTCACCTCGGAGGCGATCGGCGCAGGAGGAAGGAACAGTTTTGCCGAATCGACTCTTACCCGGTTGTTCCGGGTGGCCTGACACGGTAGCTTAACTGCCGGCAGTTTGCAACGAGTTTTGGGTAATTGTTAGGGCCGGAATTCAGCCAGCACGAATCCGTAAAGAGGCGTTGCGCTGGAGCCGGACAAGTTATTCCCCGAACATCGGTACCTGGCGCTGATCCTGCGCCCCGCGGCGCTGTCGCCGCGTTGCCCCGATCACGGCCAGCACGGTCAGTGACTCGAGTGCCGTCCGCGGTACGAAGATCCGCTGCGTGTTCGAACGCTGATCCGGCGGGCTGATCAGAAATCCTTCCGGCATCGTCTGGGCCAGATCGGCGGGCATCAGGCCTTCCAGCACTTCGTTGTCCTTGAAGCGCAGCCTCACCCACAGCCCCTCCGACCGCGGCCGGGACGTGAACGTCTTGCGGGTCAGCGATTCGGAATCGCCGAATTCGCGCACAAAATACACGCCCTTGATCTCCCGCAGGTCGATGGCAATGACCGTCCCGGAAGTATTCAGCAGTTCCAGCTTGCCTTCGTGCACAAACTGCGCCGGTGCCACATAGCCCGAGACGGAGTCCCGGTCCATCTTGCGGACGATCACTTTCTTGTGCGTCGAAGGCATGGAAAACCCAGGGGACAGGGATTAGGGGCTAGGGGTCTAGCAGGATTTTTCTGGCCCCTAACCCCTAGCCCCTGACTCCTGCCCTTGCGATTTTCGCATCTTTCCTCAGAATTCTGCTGGAATCCGCCTTGGCAGTAGCCAAAATGTAAACGTTGTGTTATTTTCTTTAGCTTGCCGCAAAGATTTCGCACCATCTAAATGCTTTATATTAAGTCACTTGCAGACGTATGTCTGAGGGCTGCGTTTGGCGGCGGCATGGCCCTGTGGAAATCCTGTGTAAAAGCGGCTGGTAGCAAGCTCAGTCTTCATGCGGACGAAACGGAGATAACGGCAGCAAGGTTGGCCTGAAAAGGCCGCTGAAAGCGAATGGCTGATTACATTTACACCATGGAACTCCGGTTGACGCCGGATCAGCTTAAGGGCGTCGGCCTGATTCAGGACGTAGCCCGCGCCGCCGGGATGAATCTCTATCTGACCGGCGGGGCCATTCGCGACATCATCAGCGGCTTCAGCATTCGCGACCTCGACTTTACGGTTCAGGGCAATCCGCTCAAGTTGCAAAAAGATCTGGAAAAGGCCGGGGCGCAGATCACAGCTGTCGAGGAAGACGCGCGCACCATTTTCATTTCTTTGCCCGGCAACGCTCGCGCCGAAATCAGCATGGCGCGCACCGAGCGCTACGAAAAGACAGGCAAGCCGCCGATCGTCGCGCCCGCCACGATCTACGAAGACCTCCGCCGCCGCGACTTCACCGTCAACGCCATGGCGCTCTCGCTGAACGAAGGTTCCCGCGGCCTGCTGCTCGATCCATTCAACGGCGTCGCCGATATCGAAGCCAAGCTGATCCGGATTCTGCACAATTATTCGTTCCTCGAAGATCCCTCACGCCTGATTCGCGCTACCCGCTTTGCCGCGCGCTTCCACTGGCCGCTCGAGGAGCGCACCCAGGCGCGCTACGACGCCGCCAGGGAGGGCAACTACATCGATCACATTCTGCGCGGATCCATCGGGCACGAAATCGCCGCGCTCGCCCACGAAGACGATCCGCTGCATGTGGTGAAGATGCTCGAGAAGGAAGGCTGGCTCACCATTCTGCACGACCACTGGACGAGCGCCAAGGTCGACGCCAACGGACTGACGGCGCTGATGAAGACTCGCCAGCAGATGGTCGATCTCGGCTACGCGCCAGATGCCGGCCCGGCTGTCATGTACTTCCTGACGGGGCGTCTTTCGAGCAAGGACGTCGCCGATCTGCAGCGGCTCATTCCGCGCAAGGACCTAGTAGAGGCGTGGCGCGACATTGAAGATCACGCCAAAGAGCTGGCCAAGCGCCTGATGGGCAAAGAGGCCGCCACACCCTCGCGGACGTGGCAAATGCTCTCGAAGGCCCGGCCGGAGATGATTCTTTTCCTCGCCGTGACCGCGCGCCAGCAGTCGGTGGAGCAGAAGATCAAGAACTTCCTGACCAAGTGGCGGCAGGTGCAGCAGAAGATTCCGCTGCCCGAAATGACGGAGTTGCTCATCACCCCGCAGCTGCCCGCCTACTCCAAGATCGCGCAGGACGTTTTCATGCTGCTGCTCGATGGCAAGCTGCGATCCCGCACCGAAACGTTGAAGTTCCTGAAGCCGTTCGCGCCGCCTCCACCGCCTCCTCCTCCAGCGCCACGCCGTGGGCGCGCAGCCAAGGCCGCCGAAGCTGCAGCAGCGAGTGCCGCGGGCAAGGCGGCTCTTGCCAAGCCAGGCGCGAAAGGGAAGAAGGCAAAAGAGGCCGCCGCGAAGCCGACAGTGCCGCCCGCAGCGCCAGTGTCCAAGCCGGTCACGCCTCCCAAACCGGCGCCGAAAGTGACCGAGAAAGCAAAGCCAGCCAAGCCAGCACCTAAAGTGGCCCAAAAGCCGGCCCGCAAGTCTCCACCGAAAAAAGCTGCAAAGAAAAAGAAATAGCTCGTTCTAAAGGGTGAGGCGAGACTTGGTCATCACGAAGCCCCATTTCGCTTCCTCACTGCAGAGCGTCTGGTTGGACAGCCCTCCCCTGTCCCCACGGTCAACCGTTGCGATGTCCGAAGAACCCGCGCCCCACTTGCTTTTCGGAGGTATAATGATTTTAGTATGCGCCGCCTGATAGCCATCACGGCGTTCGCGCTCGTCCTCACCGTGCCGGTGTGGGCCCAGCATGGAGGCGGCGGTCATGGCGGTGGTGGCGGTCACGCCGGTGGTTTCGGCGGCGGCCACGGCGGGGGCGTTGGCAGTGGGCACGCGGGCGGTTTCTCCAGCCACAGCGGCGGCGGTTTCAGCGGATCTCACTCCAGTCCCAGCGTTCATGCCTACAGTGGTCCGCTCGCATCGGCTCCGCACAGCTTCTCCGGCCGCACTAACTTCTCGCAGCGCAGTTTCTCTCACGGTCCATTCCTGCACGACAATTTCCGCATCAACACTTTCAATCGTTACGCATACTGGGGCCGTTACGGTTATCCGTGGTGGGGTTGGGGCTGGCCTTGGAGCTTTTACGATCCCTGGTGGTGGTGGAACGACGACTCCTACAACAACGACGACTACGATCAGAACGTAGCTGCCGCCGCCGAAATGAACCAGCAAAACCTGGAAGAGCAGCGCATGTTGCGTCAGGAGGAAGCCGAAGGCGACCAGGATGTCTACGCGCCTTCGTACCGGGCGCCGCGAGCCGCATCCAGCGCGGAAGAACACGCCGTGGCCATGATGCCTAATACAGTTCTCGTCTTCCGCGATCAGCACAAGGAAGAAATCGAGAACTACGCCATCGTTGGCCAAACGCTGTGGAATTTCGCTCCCAAACACACCGAAAAGATTTCGATCGCCGACCTCGACCTTCCCGCGACCACGAAAGCCAACGCCGACCGCGGCGTCACCTTCCGCGTCCCTGTCCCGGGCGAAGCCCAATAGTGCAGGTGTGAGAGATGATGAATGGGCCTCCCAGAGAGTCGGCTAAACCTCACCGCGGCATTACGATGCACAAGCTGCCAGTCGGAGGAGACTTCCCGGGGCTGGTGTTCGCGGTTGGAAGTGTCGCGATTTTCTTGATTGCCCTTCCGTCCCTTTGGTATTTCGTGGGGTTTGCAGCGTTACTCGGGCTTGGCGTCGCGGCCCTGCTGCACTTCGCGCGTCCGAGCAGGAATTAAGCCCAATTGTGCGGGAATCTGCAGATATAACTCCTCCAAACGGCATCAACCCCGTCCCTTTGCTAGAATGATCAGATACCCAATATGCCTCTAAAAACACTGTTCTTAAATCCCCCTTCGTTTGAAAACTTCGACGGAGGCGCTGGCTCCCGTTGGCCCGCGACCCGCGAAATCGAGAGTTACTGGTACCCGGTATGGCTGGCGTATCCCGCCGGCATGCTGGAGGGTTCGCGCCTGCTTGACGCACCTCCGCACCACGTTTCCGGCGAAGAGACCATCCAGATCGCCAAGGAGTACGAATTTCTCGTCCTCTTCACCTCGACCCCCGGCTTCCCCGGCGACATCCGCCTCGCTCGCGCCATCAAAGAGGCCAATCCGAAGATCAAAATTGCTTTCGTCGGTCCGCATGTAACCGTGCTGCCGGAAAAATCTCTGCGCGACTGCCCGGCCATCGATTTCATTTGCCGCAAGGAGTTCGATTTTGCTGTCGTCGACTATGCCAAGGGCAAGCCGCTCGAGGAAATCCCAGGAGTTTCGTTTCTGAAAGACGGCAACATCGTGCAC
>CAYOUY010000272.1:0-3050 GCA_964407245.1 uncultured Acidobacteriaceae bacterium | reverse complement strand
AGTTGCTGGTGTGGATCTTCGTGATGCGCGTGATGATGCTGGTGTCGAGCGCGGTTTCCTATTTCCTGAATGGCGCGATTGCCAAGGGAAAGTACGGATCGGCGAACGAAATGAACTTCGAAGCGCCGCTCACTTCGCTGGTGTGGATCACTTCGATCGTCTCGATCGCGCTGACCTACTTGATCTCTTCGTTCATCATTCCGAATCTCGGCGGCGATAGCACGCAGTGGTGGAAACTGGCCACGATCATTTCCTGCGGAACGCTGGCGGGCGCGATTATTCCTGAGCTGGTGAAGGTGTTTACATCGGTCGAGTCGCGGCACGTAAAGGAGGTCGTGACGTCGGCGGAGGAGGGCGGAGCGTCGCTCGGAATTCTGTCTGGGTTCGTGGCTGGAAATTTTTCCGGCTACTATCTGGGACTTTCCATGATGGTGCTGATGGCGATCGCTTACTCCATGAGCACCATGGGATTGGCCGCGGCCGCCGGGATGCTGGCGCCGGCAGTGTTTGCGTTCGGATTGGTCGCCTTCGGGTTTCTGGGCATGGGCCCGGTGACCATCGCGGTCGATTCCTACGGGCCGGTCACCGACAACGCACAGTCAGTGTATGAGCTCTCGCTGATTGAGGCAGTCCCGAATGTGGTGGGCGAGATCAAGAAAGACTTCAATCTTGACGTCAACTTTGACCGCGCCAAGCATCTGCTCGAAGCCAACGACGGCGCGGGCAACACGTTCAAAGCCACGGCGAAGCCGGTGCTGATCGGCACGGCCGTGGTGGGCGCGACGACGATGATTTTCTCGATCATCATGGCTCTGACCAACGGGCTGACCGAGACGGAAAATGTCGCGAAGCTCTCGCTCCTCTACGCGCCGTTCTTCCTGGGATTGATCACGGGCGGCGCGATGATCTACTGGTTTACCGGCGCTTCCACGCAGGCTGTGAGCACGGGCGCTTACCGAGCGGTCGAGTTCATCAAGGCCAACATCAAGTTGGAAGGCGTGGAGAAGGCCTCGGTCACGGACAGCAAGAAAGTAGTCGCCATCTGCACGCAGTATGCGCAGAAAGGGATGTTGAACATTTTCATCGCCGTCTTCTTCGGCACACTGGCGTTCGCCTTCGTCAATCCGTTTTTCTTCGTGGGCTATCTGATTTCGATCGCGGTGTTCGGGCTCTATCAAGCCATTTTCATGGCCAACGCCGGTGCTGCGTGGGACAACGCCAAGAAGATCGTGGAAGTCGAACTCAAACAGAAGGGCACGGAACTGCACGCCGCGACGGTTGTGGGTGACACGGTGGGCGATCCGTTCAAGGATACTTCGTCGGTGGCCATGAATCCTGTGATCAAGTTCACAACGCTGTTCGGGTTGCTGGCGGTCGAGTTGGCGGTGTCATTGTCTGGCGAAAAAGGATCGACTCTGACCAACATTCTGGCTTTGGCATTTTTCGTGGTGTCGTTTATCTTCGTCTACCGGTCGTTCTACGGAATGAGGATCAAACAGGGGGCAGAATGAAGGCAAGTCTCGTGGAAAACGCCGTCCGGCGGGGCCGGATGGCGTTTTTGTTTGTGGGCCGCGGCCCTCAGCGGCTGAAGCCGCGCCTCCACAATTGTCTTTGCGGCACGACTGAAGTCGTGCCCTTCCCGTTCGTGCCCCGGCGGGTGTCCCGACGTGAGTCGCATCAGCGCTAGTTCGGGCCTTTCATCTTGTCCTTCACGCTACGGGCCAGCTTCTCGATTTCTTCCGCCTTCTTGATCACGTTAAGCGAAAGAACGTTTTCGTCGGATTTTTCGACGTACGACTTCAGCTCGACCGAAAGCTTGAGCAGTTTGTCGGTGTCAGTCTTGAGCGCGGCGACGCGCTCTTTCGTGGCTCTCCTGGCTAATTCGGCGGCCATGCGTGCGCGAATGTCATTCTCATCGGAAGGCACCTGGGGAAAATCCCTTCTTGGAGCCGGAGACTGAGGCGGAGGCGGCGGTGCCTGCTGCGAGTCCTGAGCAACGGCTGGAAGAGCGGGAAGACAGAACAGCAAGATTGGCATGAGAAGTCGGGAGCGCACGAGGGACCTCGCAGACCGTTGGGCACAGGTCTGCGGAAGATTATACGTCTGGGGAGGGAACGCGGATGCGGGGGCAAAATGCCCCCGCGACAGCCGGCGAGACGCCGGCGAGCTTACAACGCGCTCATGTTGGCCAGAAATTCGGCGTTGCCCTTGGTCTTGCTCAGCTTGTCGATCAGCAACTCCATGGCTTCGACCGGCGACAGCGGGTTCAGCACCTTGCGCAGCACCCAGATTCGCTGCAAGTCTTCTTTGGGGATCAGCAGCTCTTCTTTTCGCGTGCCGGAGCGCTGAATGTCGATCGCCGGGAAGACACGCTTGTCGACCAGCTTGCGCTCAAGGATGATTTCCGAGTTGCCCGTGCCTTTGAATTCTTCGAAGATCACGTCGTCCATGCGCGAGCCGGTATCAATCAGCGCGGTAGCGATGATGGTCAGCGAGCCGCCTTCCTCAATGTTTCGCGCGGATCCGAAGAACCGCTTCGGACGCTGCAAGGCGTTCGAATCGACGCCGCCGGAGAGCACTTTGCCGCTCGGCGGAACGATCGTGTTGTAAGCGCGAGCTAGGCGCGTGATCGAATCGAGCAGGATCACAACATCACGCTTGTGCTCGACCAGCCGCTTCGCCTTCTCGATCACCATTTCTGCCACTTGCACGTGCCGGGCTGCCGGTTCATCAAAAGTCGAGGAGATCACTTCGCCTTTTACCGAGCGCTGCATGTCGGTGACTTCTTCCGGACGCTCGTCGATCAGCAGCACCATCAACACCACTTCCGGGTGGTTCGTGGTGATCGAGTTGGCCACGTTTTGCAGCAGCATGGTCTTGCCGGCGCGTGGCGGCGAAACAATCAGGCCGCGCTGTCCCTTGCCGAGTGGCGTCAGCAAATCCATCACGCGGGCACTGACGTTCTCGCGAACCGTCTCCAGCTTGACCCGCTCCTGCGGATACAGCGGCGTGAGGTTGTCAAAAAGAATCTTGTTGCGCGCTTCGTCGGG
>CAYOUY010000271.1:0-9941 GCA_964407245.1 uncultured Acidobacteriaceae bacterium | reverse complement strand
CTGGGGTTGAAGTCGAGCGCATTCTCGACGTACTGATCGCCACATAGGGAAAGCCGCCTCGGCTTCCGCCGAGCGAAGCCTGAATGGACTGAGGCTCACGTCCCACCGGATCCTATGAGCTAGCGAGCCAGTGGAAGAGCGGCCCTTCAGGGCCGCGTCAAAGCGGATTTTCTGCGAGTGGGCTTTAGCCCCTGCGCCGCCTTTTCGGAGTGCCTTCGACATACTCCACCAGCCCTGAAGGGCAACCTCCAAGCCCGCCCACGCGGCCCTCAAGGGCCGCTCTTCCACGTCGCTGCAGGCGACCGGAACATCGCGCGCCCTCCGCTTGCGCTGACCTAAGCCGGCTCAACCCGAGCCTTATACTGTTGGTGTGAGTTCCCAGACGCAAACCGGAACCTTGATACGCGAAATCACCACGCATTCGGCGGAGGAGACGATAGACTTCGGCCGTAGTCTGAGAGAACTGCTCGCTCCTCCCAAACTGGTGTTGTTGCGCGGTGACCTCGGCGCGGGGAAGACTACGCTGGTCAAGGGGATTGCCGCGGCCTTCGAAGCCGCCGCGGAGGAAGACGTCACCAGCCCCACCTTCACGCTGGTGCATGAATATCGCGGGCCGAGGGTCAATGTTTACCACATCGATCTTTATCGCATCGACACGCAGCGCGAACTCGATACGCTGGCGTTGGATGATCTGCGCTCCGACAACAGCGTCTTGTTAATAGAGTGGGGAGAGAAGTTTCCTCGCTTTGTGCGCGAGCGTGATGTGGAGATTGTGCTGGAGCGGGAAAGCGAGAACGAGCGGCGAATAAGAATTTGGAGTTAGGGCTTACTAGCACTTCGGCGCCGGAACATAGAGAATCTCGCTCTGACCTAGCTTGTAGAACCCACGCACAAATGGAGCGCTTCGCATGAACGTTGACGCCTCAGCGCTCGAGGGTTTCGGCGATCCACAGGTAACTGCAAACGACGTGTTCTGATCGAAATAAATCGTGCAGTCCTTTTCGAATTCGCGATTGTTCAATCGGTTAGCACTCTCAAACTCCGGAAGCTTGTTCAAGTCCGCCACGCTCGACGCAGGCACGCCGAATCTACTTTTGTACAGGTCAGGCATCGTAGCCACGTACGACATCTCCGCCTCCTTCTCTCGATCACCGAGACTCGCAGAGTCGGCACTGGCGATGCAAGGACTGCGGGCCCCGGTCAACGCTTCCACAAGGCCCAGCCGCGAACTAAGACCGCGTAAATCCAAATCGAGGTGCATATGTCGGAGGGACCACCTCATATAAAAGGCTGAGCCGGTAAGTAGGACCAATGCGGACAGCCCGAGAATCCATGCGACTCTAGTGGTCCTCTTCATGAAAGATCCAGGGGGACTGAAATACAGACCCCAGGATGGCAGCGTGACACATGCGTCGTTGGCGCGACGCGGGGCGGACCAATGGGTCCGCCCCTACACAGTCAAAATCCCATGATGTTATACCCGCAATCCACGTAAATAACTTCGCCGGTGATGCCGCTCGATGCGTCCGAGGCCAGGAACACTCCCGTAGAGCCGACCTCGGCCACTTCCACGTTGCGCCCCAGTGGGGCGCGCTCGGCGTGGGATTTCAGCATGTCGCCGAGGCCGGAGATGCCGCGAGCGGCCAGGGTTTTGATGGGGCCGGCGGAAATGGCATTCACGCGAATTTTTCTCTTGCCCAAATCGTGCGCTAAGTAGCGCACCGTGCATTCAAGTGCGGCTTTCGCAACGGCCATCACGTTGTAGTGCGGGACAACTTTTTCCGCGCCGTAGTAGGTCATGGTAATGATCGATCCGCCGTCTTCCATCAGCGGAGCCGCGGCTCGCGCCACGGCGATCAGCGAGTACACGCTCACGTCATGCGCAATGCGGAAGCCTTCGCGCGTCGTGTTGATAAAGTCGCCTTTAAGTTCCTCTGCGGGCGCATAGGCCACCGAGTGCACAAGCGCGTGCAACTTGCCAGAGCGTTCTTTCAACATGGCAAAGAGGCGGTCGATGTCATCGTCCTTCGAAACGTCACACATGTAGCCTTCGGCGCCGGGCAAGGACAGGATCAGGTCTTTGGCTTCCTGCTCGAGGCGCTCGTTTTGGTAGGTGATGGCCAGCTTCATCCCGGCGGCGTGAAGTCCCTGCGCAATCGACCATGCGATCGAGCGCTTGTTGGCGACTCCGAAAACGACGCCGTTCCGGCCCTGCAAGTCTGAGGACATGTTGACTCCTTGGGAAGGGGAAGGATAACAGTTTGAAGCGTTCATTTCACCGAGGCTGGAGAAACCGAAGCACCGGTGTCCACCACTCGTCCGTGGGCGCTTGGTAGAGAGCATTGTGCGAGAAGCCGTGAAGAACGGCCAACTGTTTCGGTTCGGGCGCCGCTTCGAAAATCTGGTGACCCATGGCTGCGGGATTCACCTTGTCGGCATCGCTGTAGATGACGAGCAGGGGAGAGCGGAGATATTTGACATTTTCGACGTTATCCCAAGCGTCGGGGATGGCATAGAGTAAGAAAAGAGAGGTCCCGCGCTTCCGGCCCGCGTCTCGGAGGGACGAAAAGGCGTTGCCCACGACGACGCAAGCCGGAGGGGGAGTGAAATGCGACATGGACTCCAGCATGACTCCGTTGCCCATGGAATGACCGAGCACACAGAGCCGCTCGCCTGGGAATTGAGAGACGAAGGTGGAGTAGGCCCGCACCGCATCGCCATTCAAATGGCCGATCGTGCCGGGGCGCGAACTGTCGCCGTGCCCGGAATAGTCAAACACGATCGACGAGACGCAGTGGTCGTAAAGAAACTTCTGTGCCAGAACCCACTCCGAGATCGTTTCCATGACGCCGTGAAAAATCAATACGGCAACGCGAGGCTGGCAGGTGGTCGCGGCACGAACCAGGTACGCATCCAGAATTCGATTTCCGCTGGGAATCTTCAGGCGATCGAAAGCAAGGCCCACTGTGGCCGGTGTCTCCCGGCCGTTCGGTCCAGTGTTCAGGAACGATTCAGATGCGTGATCGAGAATAAGGGGTCGGGATGCGAAAGCGACCCCAAGCAGCAACAGTGCTCCGAGTGCGAGCTTGGTGCGTCGCGCCATACAGCGTTGATCTTATCCTCCGACTTATGCGCCAGTATTGCAGGCTCCAACCGGTATTCGTCAATCAGCCGCAACGGTTTCGCGGCTAACTGCTCCCACCCGCCAGCACGCCGCCACAAACGACAGACCATACGCGCAGGCCACAATAGCGAAGCCGGCGACAAGGCTCACGTTGTGCGCGACCGCGCCGACACTGAACGCAAGTACAAGCTGCAGAGACGTTCCCGCAAGGTTAAAGGCATTCTGCACGCGCCCCATCAGATATTTGGGGACCATCTCCATCAGGCTGCTGTTCATCGCGACGCCGCCGACGCCCCGCGCCGAGCCCATCAGGAAATAGGTCAAAATTGCTAGAAACAGAAATTGCGAGATCGGCGCGATGGCCATGCACACTGACAACATCGCCATGGCAAATGCGGTTGCGCGACGGCCACCCAGCGCGGAAATCGCCGGCGCCATATACAGAGTGCTGACGAAGGCTCCGGTGCCCCATCCTGCGCTGAGCCAGCCATAGCCTTGCGGTCCGGCATGGAAGATGCGGTCGCTCAGCGAAGGCGTCAGGATAGTGCCGGTCATCATCGCTCCCAGAAACAGAGCCCAACTGATTCCCAAAAGTACAACCGCGCGCTGGTTGCGCAGAAAGTTCACGGCCTCGCGGAGGTCGCGCCAGAAGTGTTGCAGCTGATTTTCCGCGGCCAGAATATCCTCACGCAGGTGTTCGGGGCGCAGCACGACATGGCGCCCTTTGCGCACCGCAAGGTAGCACAGGAAAGAGAGTACATAAGTAGAAACGTCGATCAGCAATACTCCACCCAGGCCGATGTGGTTGTACATGAAGCCGACCACCGAGCCGGCGATCAGCCATCCGCCCTGCACGCCTGCCATCAGAAACGTGTTGGCATGCACGAATTGGCCTTCGGGCGTGAGCTCCTGAATCAGTGCGGTGATCGTCGGCCAGAACATCCAGAAGCCCGCTGAAACCAGCGTGTTCATAACGTAGAGCTGCCAGACTTGCGCGCGGTGCTCGAGTGCGAGAATGGCCACGGTCACGATGATCAGGGCACGCAGGGCGTCGAGCCACATGACCAGCCGGCGCCGGTCCTCGCGGTCGATGATGACTCCGGAGAAAGGGAGCAACATCATGGCGGGGATGGTCTGCAGGATGATCAACAGCCCCAGAGCCATTTCGTTGTGCGTGGCCTGCAGGATAAACCAGCCCACGGCGGCGCTGTTCATCCCACTGCCGAACATGGAAATCATGTTGGCGGCAAAAACGAAACGCAACGGCCGCTGACTGAGAATGGCACGCATCTGTCTACTTTAGCCGATAATCCTGTGAATGATCCTGTGACCACTGCCCTTGCGTCACGGTGCATTCAGCGCTAGGATTCGCGTGCTAATCGAAATTGAAGTCCTCATCTCGCCTACTCCGGAGGTGGATTGTGAGACGCTGCAGCGGATCACTACTGCTGGTTTGTTTCTGTTTTGCCTTTTCTGTTCTTCGTGTGCGCGCGCAGCTGGAGCGCATCATCATCCCGGCCGGAACGGACGAAGATCACGACCTGCAGACCATTTCCAACGAGCCCGACGCACAGAAGAAGCTGGCGATGTATCAGGACTTCGTACAAAAGTTCGCATCGAACCCCGCGGCCGTAGCCTATGGGAACTGGCAGATTTCACAGGCGTACCAGACTGCGGGCGACTTCCAGAAAGCGCTGGACTATGGTGACAAGGCTGTGGCCGGATCGCCCCATAACCTGGACATCCTGGTGTCGCAGGTGAACGTGGCGCAGCAGGCCAAGAATAACGCCAAGGTAATGGAGTACGTCGCGAAAGGCGGAGAGGTGTGCACCTCCATCGCCAAGCAGCCCAAGCCGCAGGATATGAGTGACGAGGACTTTGCGCGGAAAATCGCCGAGGAGAAAGCATCATCGCAGAGCAACTGCTACTTTCTGGAAACGTCAGGCCTCAACCTGATCTCGAGCGAGAACGATCCCAAGACCCGCATGTCGTACGTCGAGAAATTCACGTCGGCGTTTCCGGATTCCCAGTTCCAGGATACGATTTCGAGTCTGGCCTTGGACGCGCTGAGCCAATTGAAAGACAGCGCCCGCCTGGTGGCCTACGGAGAGAAGGCCCTGGCCGCGAATCCGAACTCGCTGCCCGCGCTCCTGCTGCTGGCCAACTTCTACGCGGAAGATTCGAAGCCGGGTAGCTCCGCGAAGGCTATCAGCTACGCGCAGAAGGCAATCGAAGTTGCGAAGCCAGATGCTCCCGACGCCGATAAAGGACGGAAAGTATCCGCCGGGGTGGCCCACAACACGATTGGGTGGGCCTATCTGAAACAGGAGAAAACCGCAGCTGCCATCCCCGAGCTCAAGGACGCTTCGGCTTTACTGAAGGGACAAGATGACCAGCAATACGCGCGGGCACTGTATGGCCTGGGCTTCGCGTACGGCAAATTAAATAAACTGACCGAAGCGCGTGAGGTGCTGACCGAGGCCGTCAAGATTCCGGGGCCGCTGCAACCCATGTCGCAGGAGTTGCTGGCGAAGGTGAACGCAGCGCGCGCCAAAGCAAAGTAAACCCGGCGTCAGCGCAATTCATTGGTTTTCCGGCTTGATCAGTTCTTCCGAAAGCGTCTGCGCCTTCCAAGCGAGAGTACGAGCCCGATCAAGTTCCCCGGCTTTCACGGCGCTGCGGGACTGGGCCATGAACTGGCGGATCTGTGAGACCACATCCTGCTGGCTCGCGGTCAGCTGACGGCCTTCGATCTTCTTCAGGTTTTCTTCCGTTGCGTCCAGCATCTGGTTGGCTGTGGCTCGCTGCTGGACTGCCTGATCGCCGCCCGCCCCCCCAGCCAACTGAATACTCGTTTCTTTGGTTCCTCCCTGGCGGACAATCACCTTCGGTGGAGGACAATTCGCAGGCGCAGGAGGCGTGGCAGAGTGCGTCCCGGACGATGCATTGGCCTGTGTGGCGTCGGAGGGAGCAGACGAAGATGTTCCCGAAGCAACTGCAGCGCTTGTGCAATCCGAGTTGGCCGGTTTCTTTTTATGCCGAACGGGATGCGCAGGCTGAGGGTGATTTTGTCCCGCAGGCGCCTTCGCAGCGGAGGGAGTCGAAGTCTGCGCTTGAGATGTCGCCGGCGAGCTCTGGGGCGCCGGATTCTGAGACGGAGGCTGAGATGAAGACGATGGCGGGTTCTGATTCTGCGACGGAGAATTGGCCGGTGCGATTGCAGAAGGTGATTGCGTCGAGGCCTGAGCCACGCCTGCCGCAACCGGCGAGGCAACGGCTGCCGAAAGAGCGCCGAGGAACAGCACCGCGGCCAGAGTCATCCGTTGACCCCGAGCGACCCTACTACGAAACTGGTTCATTCTATGCCTCTAGAGCACCGCGTGTTGTTACGGCCGGGGCGACGATTTCAGCGATACGAGTGCCATGTGTCAACTTCGTTTTGATCCGGCGACGTCAGCGGCATATGCCGGCCGCGACTCCACTGTCGAATTGGCGGCGGGAATCTGGAAACGGAAAGTTGTTCCCGCGCCCTCGGTCGATTCGAAGTCTACCGAGCCGTAGTGCCACTGCAGAATCTGATAGGTCTGCGCCAGCCCGATGCCGCTGCCATCCTTCTTAGTGGTGAAATAAAGTTCAAATATCTTGTCGTGCGCCTCCCGGGGGATTCCGCAGCCCTGGTCATGGACCAGCGCGATGATCGCGTTGTCTTTGCGGTGCGCCGAGATGGAGAGCACGCCACCCTTTTGCATGGCCTGCACTCCGTTGATAACTACATTGAGAAGCGCCTGCTTCATCAAATCAACGTCAACCTTGATGGGCAGCCGCTGCGCCCCCAGGTGACGTTCGATGGTGACTCCATGTTGCTCGGCGTCGGGACCAGCAAGTTGTGCCACATCTTCCAGCAGGCGTCGTACGTCCACCTCCTCCAGGTGAAGATCGCGGGGACGGGTAAAATCCACCAGCGTCTGCACCACACGATCAAGCCGATGAATCTCGTTATCGATGATGTCCATGTGGCGGCGCGTGTCCGGCTCCTGCTCGGCCAGCTTGTTGCGCAGCAGTTGCAGATGCAGCACGATGGCGTTAATGGGATTCTTCACTTCGTGGGCCACACCGCGAGTGAGCCGGCCGCTGGCGGAGAGACGGCGTGACATTTCGATCTCGTCGCCGATTCGCTGCACCGACTCGGTATCGCGCATGATGAGCAAGGCGCCGATCTGCGAATTTTTTTCCTGCACAAAGTCGAGCGAAACCTGAACGCGTTTTCCTCCCGCAGCTTCGAATTCGCGCTGCATGATGGGACGACGGCGCTCGAAGGAATCGAGCAAGGCCCCCCCGAGACGGGAACTGCGGTCAAAGATTTCCTGCACCGTATGCCCAAGCAGTGCAGCTCGAGGGTGGCCCAGAAAACCCTCAACCGGCGCGCTGACCAGCACCACGCGCGAGTCGCGGGTGAACAGCATCAGGCCATCCTGCAACTTCGACATGAGTTGATCCACGTTGTCTTTGAGGGCGGAGAAAATTTCTTTGCTGTCGCGAATCTGGCGGCCCAGGTTGGCGATTTTCAGAGTCACCAGCCCGTATTCATCGTGGCCCGAGTCGTCGGATGAGATTGTGCCCCTATCGGCAGCGCTCATGCTGTCGAGATTGAGGTTGATCTGCTTCAGCGGTCCCAGAGCGAGATTCGAGATTCCAGCAGCCAGCAGCAGAGAAACGAAGATCGACGCCACGGAAAAGTAGACTGCCTTCGTCAGCCGGGTGGCCACTTCATGTTTCAAGAAGGCAGTCTGCACGCCCATATGAATCGTGCCAAAAGGCTCGCCATTCAGCTGCAGCGGGTAGCTGACATCGTAGACCGTGGGCGGGCTGAAGACCATCCGAATCTGTTCCGGGAAACGGGCGTTAACAACCTCCTGAAAGTCGGGCCGCACAGAAATTGTTTTGCCGACCATCGATGCGTTGCTGTGCAGCAGGGCTTTGCCATTTGCATCAACGATGCAGGCGTCGGCAATGTAACGCCAGATGCCAGGGTCGGACTGCAGCTGGTTGTTCAGGTTCGGATCCATCTGCAGATATTCCGCCAGCGCGCTGCGAACCGCCTTGGGATCATTGGTGTCAATACGTGTGCTGCTGAAGTCGGGCACGGCATTGGCCGCGGCATAGGCCAATTGGTGCGTCAGATAGACGGCTTCATCGCGGGCGTTGGACACGCGGAGGCGAAGGATTTGAGAGATGTAGAGATACGAGAACGCAGTCACCATCACGGTCACCATAAGAGTGATGACGAGGACGATGATGGTCTTGCGGCGCAGCATGAGATGGACTCGATACCTATTTTCTAAGCGAAACTATGGCGACGTGTTAGTCGCCGGGGGCTTCCTCCTTACCAACGGCTGCTTCTTGTGTGGCGCTGCCGTACTCCTTCAGCTTGTTGTGCAGAGTTTTCAGACTTATGCCGAGAATTTCTGCCGCTCGCGTCTTGTTGTTACTGGTGGCCTCGAGGGTTTTGAGGATCAGCATCTTCTCGGCCTCTTCCACAGTCGTGCCCACACCCAGGCGGACGGCGTCAGGGTCGCTGGCGACGGCACGGAGAGGAGCCTGGCCGAATCCGGGCGGCAGATGCTTGGTTTCGATCACGCCGCCGTCGCAAACGATGACGGCCCGCTCAATCGTGTTGCGGAGTTCACGCACATTTCCCGGCCAGGAATAATTGTTGAACTGATTCAGGACGGCTTCGCTGACGGCTCCGACCTTGCGCCCGTGTTTTTCGCTCATCTCCGTCAGCAAAAGGTCCACCAGGCCCGGAATGTCCTCTCGGTGCTCGCGCAGGGGAGGCATGTGAATGTTGAAGACATTGAGACGGTAATAAAGATCGTTGCGCAGCTCTCCTCTGGCTACCGCCTCTTCCGGAACCTTGTTGGTGGCGGCAAGAACGCGAACATCGACTTCCGTCTCGACTTTGCTGCCGAGGCGGCGCAGCTTGCGGTCTTCCAGCACGCGCAGGAGTTTGGCCTGAGTCGAGACCGGCATTTCACCAATCTCATCCAAAAGCAGCGTTCCACCTTCTGCCAGTTCGAAACATCCGGTCCGCCGCTCCAGCGCGCCGGTGAATGCGCCCTTTTCGTGGCCGAAGATTTCGCTCTCGATCAAAGTTTCAGGAATGGCCGCACAGTTAATGGCGACAAAAGGCCGCTCTTTGCGGGGGCTCAATTGATGGATGGTGCGCGCCACCAGTTCCTTGCCGGTGCCGCTGGCGCCGGTAATCAGCACCGAAGCGGTGCTGGGCGCGACCATTTCCACCAGCCGGAAGATTTCCTGCATTTTTCCGGAAGACCCGATCAGGCGGCCAAACAGCCCGCGATCGCGCAGTTCGCGTTTCAGCACCTCTTTCTCGAGTTCGGCGCCGCGCTGGCGAACCGCGTTTTGCAACATGGTGCGCAGGCGATGGGGATTGACGGGTTTCTCCAGAAAATCGTAAGCACCCAGCTTCATCGCGCTGACCGCCAGTTCCACGTTGCCCTGGCCGGTAAGCAGGATCACCTTGATGCCTTCCGCATGATTGGCGACATGTTCCAACAGTTCAAAGCCGGTCATGCGGGGCATGGCATGGTCGGTGACGATGATGGCGGGACCCCAGACAGCCACCTTTTCCAGGGCGGCCATCCCATCGGCCGCCGTTTCGGTGCAATAGCCCCAGGCGGAGATCAGGTCCGCCAGGCCAGAGCGTTCGTTCTCCTCATCTTCGACAATCAGTACCTTTTGCTGGTTCATTCGCTGGCTCTAGGTCCGCTGCTCGATCCCGGTGGGAGTTAAGAGA
>CAYOUY010000270.1:0-15944 GCA_964407245.1 uncultured Acidobacteriaceae bacterium | reverse complement strand
GGCCGTAAAAGACGCCCAGACGTCGTAAAAAGTGGCGCCGTTGTCACCGGTTTTGGCTTGTCCGATCTGGACTTGTTCTGCCGCTGCAGAATCGAAGTAAATGTCGAAAATGCCCAGCGTTGTTCCTTGCAGACGCGCGTGAAGGAATCGGTCCTTGCCGCTCTCGCTCAGATCTGCTTCTCCCGAAGTCCCCGCCCCGCCCGTCGCCGGGAGCATTCGGCTGAAACTGACCAGCAGCCTCATGGCATCGGCTTGGGCCAGATTGCGCGCGGTCGTCCCCCAATGATCGACAAACTCCTGCGCGTTCTCGGGGGATCGCAAATCCGGGCGCAACTCGCTCGCCGCATCATCGTTGAAACGGAAGTACGCCGTGGCGAAATGTTCTTCCAGGATCGCCATTCCTGTGAACAGGCTCATGGACTTGCGTTCCACATCGTTAGGAGGTCTGAGCAGAACTTCGCCATCGCCTTCGAAAAAAGCTCCTGTGATGCGTCCCATTACATCCTGCGTGAAGGCGATCGTGCCGTCCTCGAGTGAAATGTGAACTTCGGATCGATTCAGCGCCGCGTCCCTGACGGCAAAAACCCGCGTCGGGTCCAAACCTACTTGTCGCAGTTGCAGGTAGAGTTTCTCGGCGGGTTTGTCGGCAGCGTTATCGGCCGTCGCGCCCGCCAGCAACGGGCAAATAGCAAGCCAAAGCAGCGTCGCTACCCCGAAGCGCCGCGTGTTTCGTAGTACCTTCGTCACGTTCGAGTGGCTTCCCCCGTTGCTAGAATGCGCCTGAATGCGCCTGCGTGTCACCATTCTCGTCGTGTCGCTTGCTGCCGTTGCCGCGCACGCGGACACCATTCACCTGAAAAACGGCCGCACCATCGTGGCCGATCACGTCCGCGAAACCGGGAATCACTACGAGTACGACATTGGTGATGACTCTTACGCCATTCCAAAATCTGTGGTCGAACGAGTTGATGCAGGCGGGATGCCGGCGGCTGCCTCAGCCGCTGTTGCGAAAGTCGGAGATCTCCCCACATTCACTCCCGCCGACAGTCTGGCCAATGAAGGCGCTGTCTTCACCCAGATCGTCAAGGAAGGGAAGGTCGATCCCGCCGTGCTCGTCAGCCTGGAAGGCAAGGGCAATACGGAGTTGAGTGCGACCGCTCATTTTATTGCGGGTAAGTTTGAATTCGACCACGGCAATATCGCTCAGGCGCGGCAATATTTTGAGAGCGCGCTCCGCTTCCAGCCGGAGAACGCGACCATCCTTATTTATTACGCGGCCCTGCTGGTTCGTACCGGCAACGCGTCCCAGGCGCTGGCCTATGCCCAACGTGCGGTTCGCTCTGCGCCCGAATCACCCGATGCCTATACCATGCTCGGCTACGCGCAGTTCGCGTCCGACCGTACCGGTGATGCGATCGTCTCATGGAAGCGCTCGCTCGAACTGCGGCCTGACGCCACGGTGAAGCAACTCCTGGCCAAGGCGCAACGCGAAGACAATGTGGAAGCCGATTTCGCCCAGCACGAAAGCAGCCATTTCGTGCTGCACTACGAAGGCAAGCAATCTTCCGAGGCTTTTCGTGCGCAGATTCTGGCCGCGCTCGAATCGGACTACGACGATCTGGCCCGCGACCTCGGTAATCCTCCCCGCGACAACATTCTGGTCACGCTCTATACCGAGCAGGCCTTTTTTGACGTGACCCACGCCCCGACCTGGTCGGGGGCTGTGAACGACGGCAAGCTGCGCATCCCGGTGAGCGGACTGAGTTCCGTGACGCCGGAGCTGGCGCGCGTGCTGAAACACGAACTGGCGCACTCGTTTATCAATCAGCTTTCCGGCGGGCGCTGTCCGCATTGGCTCAACGAGGGAATTGCCCAGTACCTCGAGCCCAAGAATATGAGCGGTGACGGCCATCCACTTTCGCTGCTTTACAAGGCGCAGCAAAATATTCCGCTGAACGCGCTGGAAGGGAGCTTCATGAATTTCTCTGGCGGGGCGGCGGCTGTTGCCTATGCGGAATCGCTGGCAGCAGTGACTTACATCAACGACACCTACGGCATGAGCGACATTCAGCGCATCCTGCAAATGCTCAGCCAGGGTAGCTCCACCGAAGCCGCCATGCGGGCGACGATTCACTCCGACTACGGGCAGTTTGAAAGCGACCTGGGAAAATATCTGTCCGACAGATACGGCAATTGACATAGGATTCCCGACCGCTTGAAAGTCCAGTTTTCCTGAGTGCCGGCATTTGCCTCCCGACCATCCATGTGCTAGTTTCGCCTGAAGCCAGCGCCTCATGCGATCCCTGTTTCGCTTCCGCTCGAAGCCAACGCCACAGGTAGTTGAACCTGTTCCCAACTCCTTTCCGAGAATTGAGGGAGCCGAGATCGCCGCTGACTTTATTGGCCTGCGTGTAGGCGGAGACTTCTACGATTCCCTCCGCGTGACGCCGGAGCGGGTTCTGTTTGGCATGCTGGATGTGGCGGGCCGACGCGACGAGAACCGCGGCATTCTCCTGGCGGCACAGGAAACCTTCCGCAAGGTCGGGACCGAACTGTTTTCGCGGCCCGACATTAACGAATCCGAAGTGATGACCGAACTCTCCCACAGCCTGAATCGCACTGTCATCGAAGCTTCCCACGGCGTTCATTCGTGCCCTGCCTTCATCGGCTGCTATCACGAAAAATTCGGAACTCTTTGTTACACCAATGCCGGACATACGCCGGGACTTCTCCGCGACAGTACAGGCATCACCGAGCTCCCGTCCACGGGGTTGCCGCTTGGCCTTTTCTCTCACGCTACCAGCGACGCTCCCATTGTCGGAGTGGAGAAAGGTGCGGTTGTGCTGCTGGTCTCGCGGGGCGTGATCGAATGCGGTTCCGACCACGACAAATCCGACGAGGAATTTGGTCTGGATCGCGTCAAGAAGGTACTCCAGACCACTCCCCCAGGCACCGCGCAGTCGGTCTGTGCCTTCGTTCTCGAGGCCGTCGGCAAATTCAGCGCCCGGACTCCAGTTTGTGACGACCGGACCACACTGGCGTTAATCCGGACCGCGTAAACTCTTGCGTAAGTTCCGGACCGTGTGAGTCCCGCGTCGGCCAACTTTCATAGCCGCGGGAGCGTCCAATGAAACAGCTAAGCGACGGTTGGTCCCCGAAGGAGTAGAATATCCGATTCGGAATAGGCCAGCTCTTTCGCCCGCAATCTTTTGCCCGCGATCCTGGAAAGCGTGGCGGGCCCTGATTTTCTTACGAACTGATTTCTTATGAAGAAACTCTTGCTGATTCTCATGGTTCTGGCATGCTTGCCCGCGCTCGCCGCCGGGCAGGTGGTCGAGGAGATTATCGCCCGCATCAACAACCAGATCATCACGCACTCCGAATTCGTCCGCAGCAAGGACCAGCTCCGGGACGAGGTCCGGCAGCAGGATCCTGCAAGCGCCGACAAACTCTACACGGAGCGCGAAAAGGATATTCTTCGCGATCTGATCGATCAGCAGCTCCTGCTCGATAAAGGAAAAGACCTCGGCATCACCGGCGACACTGAACTCATCAAGCAGCTCGACCAGATGCGCAAGGATATGAAGCTGGACTCGCTCGAGGATCTGGAAAAGGAAGCCGTCAAGCAAGGTGTGTCCTGGGAAGACTTCAAGCAAAGCAAGCGCAACCAGATCATCACGCAGAAAGTCATCAGCGAAGAGGTCGGCGGACATCTCAACGCTCCCACGATGGAGGAGGAGCAAAAGTTCTACGAAGAGCACAAAAGCGAGATGGACCAGCCGGAGGCGATTCGCCTGAGCGAGATTCTCGTCGCCCCGAAAGCCCCGGCTCCTCCCGCACCCGCAACCAATGGCAGCGCTCCCGCCACACCTCCCGCATCCACAGCCACGCAGCCTGCCGATGACGCCGCCAAGCAGGCGCCGGATCCCGCAACTCTCGCCGCCGCCGAAGCCAAGGCCAACGAGCTTCTGAAACTGATTCGCGGCGGTGCGTCGTTCGACGAGGTCGCCAAGAAATTTTCCGACGGCCCATCAGCGGCAGAAGGCGGCGCATTGGGCGTTTTCAAACGGGGCCAGTTGGCCAAAGAACTCGAAGACAAGACGTTCGCCATGAAGGCGGGCGAGCTCACCGACGTCATCCGGACCAAGCAGGGCTATGTCATCCTGAGGGTCGACGATCACCAGATGGCCGGCATCCCTTCGTTCAAAGACGCCCGCTCGAAAATTCAGGACGCGCTCTACTACCAGAGGCTGCAACCGGCTCTCCGCGCCTACCTTACCAAATTGCGCGAAGAAGCCTACATCGACATCAAGCCGGCCTACGATGATACTGGCGCCAGTCCCAACCAAACCAAGGTGGTCGAGACCGCCTCGGCCAAGGAAACCGACGCCAAGAAACTCAGCAAGAAGAAAAAGAAAAAGCTGGGGATTCTCTGATCGCCCGGTTCCCGCGCGTTTTATACTCAGACGCACGCCCCATGAAGGATTTCTACATCTCCGACTGCATCCGGCACGAGAACAAAGTCATTACCTCCAGCTTTGTCGTCGTGACCAAGCAGATCAAGCCCAAGAAAACGGGAGAGCCGTACCTTGCGCTCACTTTGGGTGACCGGAGCGGCCAGATCGAAGCCAAAATGTGGGACAACGTCGAAGACGTTCTCGAGGCCTTCGAGCAGGACGATTTCCTGAAGGTGAAGGGGCTCATCAACAAATACAAACAGCGTTTTCAGCTCACCATTCACAAACTGCGCAGGCTGGGTGAAACCGAAATCGATTTCTCCGATTACCTTCCCAAGACGACGAAGGACATCGATGAGCTGTGGCAGACTCTGGCCAACTTCGTCGCCACGTTTCAGAACCCGCATCTGAAAGCGCTGGTCCAGAGTTTCATGGATGACCCGAAAATCGCCGCTGCCTATCGCAATGCGCCGGCCGCCAAGACGCTGCACCACGCCTACATCGGGGGCCTGCTCGATCACGTGGTCTCGCTGTTCCACTCCTGCGAACTGATATGCAAGAATTATCCGCGCATCAATCGCGATCTTCTGCTCACCGGCGCGTTTCTCCACGACATCGGCAAAATTCATGAGCTCACCTACAACCGCTCGTTCACCTATACCGACAAGGGCCAACTGCTTGGCCACATGACCATCGAACTGGAAATGCTCCAGGCAAAACTGGCTTTGCTGCCGGGCTTTCCCGAGGAACTCAAAGTCCTGATCGAGCACCTCATCATCAGTCATCACGGGCAGTACGAGTTCGGTTCGCCGAAGTTGCCGATGTTTCCGGAAGCGCTCATGCTCCACTATCTCGACGACCTCGACTCCAAGATGGAAGCCATGCGCGCCCACTTCGAACGCGAAGCCACTCTCGACAGTCCCTGGACGAGCTACAACGCTTCGCTCGGCCGTCCGCTGCTGAACACGGAGAAGTTTCTCGCGCCCAAGAAAGCGGTTGTTCCCGAAGATTCCGCGGCGGCGGGCGAGGGCAAGCCCGGCTCCGACGACTCCTTGAACGAAACCCCCATCCTGCCCGGCATTGAGCCTGTACGGTAAGCCATGCTCGATTTCACTCGCTACGAAATTCTCACCTTTGACTGCTACGGAACTCTGATCGATTGGGAGACCGGAATTTTTTCGGCTCTTCATCGCATCCTGTCCGCCCACGGAAAGAAAATCGACGACGCTAAGCTGCTCAAGCTCTACGGGGATTTTGAGCAGCAGGCCGAGCAGGGTGCGTTTCAGCGTTATCGCGATGTGCTGGGGTCCGTTGTCAGCCAATTCGGCCAACACCTGGGATTCACTCCCACTTTCGCAGAAAGAGACTCACTGGCCGACTCGATGGCGAACTGGAGGCCATGGCCCGACACGGTGGCAGCCCTTCGCCGCCTTAAATCGCGGTTTCGGCTGGCAATTCTTTCCAATGTGGACGACGACCTTTTTGCCTCCACCGCTCCGCAACTCGAGGTGCAGTTCGACAAAGTGGTCACGGCACAGCAGGCCCAGGCCTACAAACCTTCCCTGAAATTCTTCGAGCTGGCTCTGAGCCGCATCAGTGCGCCCGCGCACCGCGTTCTGCACGTGGGACAGAGCGTGTATCACGACGTGATTCCGGCTCAGGCTCTCGGACTCGCCACGGTATGGGTGAACCGTCCCTCCGCGCGTCCCGGCGTAGGCGCGGTTAGAGCCGCGGAGGGCAAGCCCGACTTGACAGTCACCGGCCTGGCAGAGCTCGCAGAGATTGCCATGCGCGACTGACGTCGCCGCGATTCGGAGCGTCGGGAAATCAGAGACTGTCAGGAGTTAGAAATTGGCGGGCAGCTTAACCACTCTCTTCTGAATGGCCCACATCACCAGCTCGGCCTTGTTGTGAATCCCCAGTTTGCGCATCAGATTGAATTTATGGGCGTCCACGGTCTTGACGCTCAGGCCCATCATTTGAGCAACGGAGCGCACGGTTCTGCCTTCAGCCAGGAGCTTCAAGACCTCGCGCTCCCTCGCCGTCAAAGGCCGCTTTCGGGGAGGCATCTGTGATGCCGCGTCTGGCCGGCCTTTTCGCGCTACCTCGCGGATGGTTCCTGCAGCATGCGCCTTTCTTACCATTTCCACCAACTCTTCTGCGGATGTCTGCCGCCCCGTGCTGGACTCGTGTGACAGGGGCCAGGTCTCTGCGTTGTCTCCGCCCAGGTTCAGGAAGAGAACCTTGCTCTTGGGTGATTCCCGCAGAACTAAACGCTCGGCGAGCTGTGGCTCGCATCCGAAGATAGCGGCGTCGGCGATGACAACATCGGGACGATGCTCGAATACCCGGTGCAACCCTTCAGTGGCATCCGCTGCTTCAGCCACGATTTCCATATCAGGCTCGTCCTCGAGCAAGCGCCGCAGACCCTGCCGTAGCAGGACGTGGTCGTGAAGCAGGACGCACTTTATCTTCCTAATACTCATGCCTTCCCGTTGGAATTGTGTGTGGGGGCACACATTTCCTCCTCGTGGGCCAGAGAGAATTGTGCTGCAGGCCGGGTTGTTTCCGGCCTCGACGGAGGGGCGACCGAATGCATATTGTAACCCGATCAGGCCTCCACACGCTTGCAAAATCCTTGCTGGAAGCCGATTTTGACGGACTACGCCGCTTATCGGGCGAGGCCAGCCCATAGAGGCCATTCCGAAGTCCCGACCGTCATTACGGCATCAGGTACAATCAAAAATTCATGCTGCGCTACTTCACCGCGGGAGAGTCCCATGGCGAAGCTCTGGTCGCCTTCCTTTCCGGCGTTCCCGCCGGATTGAAGGTCGACCAGCCTTTCCTCGACCGGGAACTCTGGCGCCGCCAGCAAGGGTACGGCCGCGGCGGGCGCATGAAAATCGAGCGCGACACCGCGCACATTGTCTCCGGCGTGCGCCACGGTTTTACCATCGGCTCACCCATCGCGCTGCAGATAGAAAACCGCGACTGGAAAAACTGGCGGGACGCCCTGCCCGTTGGCGAAGGCGACTCCGCGAAGCATAAAGCTGTTTCCTCCCCGCGCCCGGGCCATGCCGACCTTGCCGGGGCCTTGAAGTACAACTTTCCCGAAGCCCGCTATGTCCTCGAGCGTGCCTCGGCCCGCGAATCTGCTGCTCGCGTCGCGATCGGGGCGATTGCCAAACTCCTGCTTCGCGAACTGGGAATCGAGGTCCTCAGCCACGTCATCGCCACGGGCAGTGTGACGCTTTCAGAGCCAGTTCCCTGGGAGAGAATTCGCGCTCTCTATGATCGCGACGAGGTAGTGCTCAACTGCACCGACGCCGAAGTTGAGCAGCGCATGAAAGAGGAAGTGGACAAGGTCCTCAAGACCGGAGATTCGCTCGGCGGCGTCTTCGAAGTCGCGGCCTACCGAGTTCCTCCCGGCCTGGGCACCTATTCCCAGTGGGATGAGCGTCTGGACGCCCTGCTCGCCGCCGCGGTCATGTCGTTGCAGGCCGTAAAGGCTGTCGAGATTGGCGCAGGTGTGGCGAGCGCCTACGCTCCTGGCTCTACCGTGCACGATGAAATTGGCTACAGCGCGACCTCCGGATTCACCAACTTTTCTCGCGCTCACAATCACGCCGGTGGCATTGAAGGTGGGGTTTCCAATGGCGAGGAAATTCGCGTCCGCGGTTATCTGAAGCCGATTTCCACGCTGCGCCGTCCGTTGCAGTCGATCGATTTTGCGACCCGCGAACCGGTGAAAGCGGCCTACGAACGCTCCGATGTCTGCGTGGTTGCGGCGGCCGGTGTCGCAGCCGAAGCCATGGTGGCGTTGACTCTTGCCCGCTGCGCGCTCGAAAAATTCGGCGGCGATTCCATGGTCGAGACGCTCAGAAATTTCCAGGGCTACTGCCAGCAGCTGAAGAAATTCTGATGATCTACCGAATCGTAAAATTCGGCAACCCCGTACTCGAAAAGCCCGGCGAAACTGTCACTGTCTTCGACGACGAACTGAAGAAACTCGTCGACGACATGTTTGAATCCATGTACGAAGCTCACGGCGTCGGCCTGGCAGCCCCGCAGATCGGCATCGGACGCCGCATCGCGGTCATTGACGTCACCTTCAAGGAAGATCCCAAGGCCAAGCTTGTGCTGATTAATCCTGAGATTATTCACACCGAAGGCAGGCATACGCAGAGCGAAGGCTGCCTCAGCATCCCCGATTTCCGCGAGAACGTGACGCGGCCCAACAAAGTCACCGTCCGCGCGCAGGACGTGCACGGAAAGATCTTCGAAAAAACCGGAGAAGAACTCCTCGCCCGAGCTCTGCTGCACGAGACCGACCACCTGAACGGCAAGCTTTACATCAGCCATCTCAGCGCCCTCAAGCGCGACCTGATGAAGCGCAAAATCAAAAAGCTGATGAAAGCAGGAGAATGGTAGAAATTGAGTCATTGTGTGATTCAGTCATTGAGCCATTGGAGGCAATCGCTCAATGACTCAATGATTCAATGACTCAATCTCTGAATCTGGTCTTCTGCGGGACGCCGCAGTTCGCCGTGCCTACGCTCGAAGCCCTCGCCGCCGCAGGCCATCGTATCCCTCTCGTCGTTACTCAGCCTGACCGTCCCAAAGGTCGCGGCCTCGAACTCGTCGCTTCGCCGGTGAAGCAATCAGCGCTCAAGCTGAATCTACCGATTACGCAGCCCGACCGCATCAAGTCGAACGACGAATTCCGTGCCCAACTCACAGAACTGAAGCCAGATGCCGTTATCGTCGTCGGCTACGGCCGCCTGATTCCGGAATGGATGCTCGATCTGCCGCCGCTTGGCAACATCAACCTGCACGCCTCGCTGCTGCCGAAATACCGCGGCGCTGCGCCGATTCAGTGGGCCATCGCGCGCGGCGAGATCGTCACTGGCGTTACGACAATGCGCCTCGACGCCGGGCTCGACACAGGCGACATCCTCCTGCAGAAAGAAATTTCCATCGCCCCTGACGACACTGCGAAGACCATCGCTCCGCGCCTCGCATCCATTGGCGCCGATCTCGTGGTTGCCACGTTGCGTGGGCTGCAGGAAGGTTCGGCGTATCGTCGCCCGCAGGACAACTCGCAGGCGACTCTCGCGCCAATCTTGAAGAAAGAAGACGGCCTTATAAACTTCTCCCGCTCGGCCGCGGAAATCTTCAACCGCATGCGCGGCTTTCAGCCCTGGCCCGGCGCTTATACCAGTTTCCGCGGCAAGAACCTGCAGCTTCTGAAGGCGCACGTTGCCGGCCAGTCGCTGAGTCAGGCAGAACTCCTCGCGCAAGGTGAGCGGCTCCTTGTCGGCTGCGGGCGCGGCACTTCGCTCGAACTGCTGGAGCTGCAACTGGAAGGGAAGAAACGCACCTCTGCTCGCGACTTCATTCACGGTTATCGGCCGCAACCGGGCGAAAAGCTGGGCAATTGATATGGCAGTCTCTGCCGCCCGCGCCGCCGCATTCGACATTCTGCTTCGCCTGGAGCGCGAAGCGTCCTACGCCTCCGAATTGCTGCACTCGGGGAATTACCGCCGCCTCTCGACCGCCGATCACGCACTCGCCACAGAGCTGGTCATGGGTGTTCTCCGGTGGCGCTCGCGTCTCGACGACCAGATCGCGACTGCGTCTTCGCAACCCTTGGCGAAGCTTGATCTCGAAGTTCTCATCGCGCTCCGTCTGGCGCTCTACCAGTTCGGATGGCTGGATCGCATTCCGCCGCACGCAGCGCTGCATGAGAGCGTTGAACTGATGAAAGGAGCCCGCAAGCGGTCGGCAGCTCCTTTCGTCAACGCCGTGCTGCGCAAGCTCGCAGCGAGAGCGCCAAACTGGTTCAAGCCTTCTGACATCGAGCGGTACACATCCGCAGATGCTGTCTCTCGCGCTTTGGCCCATCCCCTCTGGCTGGTTGAGCGTTGGGTGGGCCATTACGGGCTCGATGTGGCTCAGAAAATCTGCCGGCACAATCAAACCATCCCCACGACTGCAATTCGGCTGCGCGTGCCCAGTGCGGAAGCCGAACTCCTGACGGCAGGAATCGATCTTGCCCCAGGGAGTCTCCTGAATTCTGCCCGCCGCGTGAACGCCGGGGACGTCACGAAGACCGCCGCCTTCCGCCGAGGTCGAGCCGCTATTCAGGACGAAGCTTCCCAACTCGTCGCGACTCTTGTGAGCATTGAAGGGAAAAGCGGAAAAGGACGCGCGCGAAGGATTCTCGACTGCTGCGCCGCTCCCGGGGGCAAGACATTGGCTATCGCCGACCGCAACCCGGATGCATCGATCGTTGCGACTGAACTACATCTACACCGCGCCCGGCTTCTGAAAGAATTGACTCGCACAATCGACTCGCCATGCCCCATTCACATCATCGTCACCGACGCTCGCCAACTCCCATTCTCAATCTCATTCGACCGCGTTCTGGCCGACGTTCCCTGCTCCGGCACGGGGACACTGGCCCGCAATCCCGAAATCAAATGGCGACTGAGCCCCGGAGACCTTCACGACCTGCAAGCGCGCCAACTCGCGATTCTCGCCTCCGCTCTTGCACAAGTCGCTCCTAAAGGGAGACTAATCTACTCAACCTGCTCGCTCGAAAAGGAAGAGAATGAAGACGTCGTTGAGCAAACCGTGGCGAGCAATAAATCCTTCAGTGTGCTCGATTGCCGCGCCGAGCTCGAGCGGCTGAAAACGCGCGGCGAATTCAGGTGGTCCGACATTGCATCACTAACGCGCGGCCCTTACCTGCGCACGATCCCCGGAATTCACGCGTGCGACGGCTTCTTTGCTGCAATTCTGGAGAAAACGTAGGGAAAGTCCACACTTCAAGTTGTGTGGATCAGTTCTATCTCACTTCGACCGTAACCACCGCTCCCGCGAATACTTTCTGCCCCGCCGCGGGCGCTTGCGACACAATGATGCTGGCCGGCGTCGGCTCCGCCGATGCCGGCTGGACCGCTTGCGCCGACGGTGTCTGCTGAGTAGTGGTTGATGGCGGTTGACCGCCCGCAGCGAGACTCGACTCGTCAGAGGGGGTCACTACCGGCGGGGGTGCTACGCTCACAATTCCGAGCCTGAATCCTTCTTCCTGCAACATGCGGCTTACGGTTCCCAGCGATTGCCCGATGAGGTTCGGCATCACAAAGGCCTGGGGCTGAGCCTGCGCCGTGAGCAGCAGACTGATCTTCGGCGCCAGTACCTGCGTCGCGTTGGCCGGCGGATTCTGCGCCAGCACCTGATCCGGTGGGATTCCCGGCGACTCCATCTCAGCCATGGAAGCCACATCCAGTCCGCGCCGCCGGATGTTCAATTCCGCCGCGTGTTCACTCTGACCCGTCACGTCCGGAATGTTCACTCGCGTGGGTCCAAGACTCTGCGCCACACGCACCTGCCAGCCGCGCCGTACCCTGGTGCCCGGCAGCGGCAGCTGCGACATGATTTTGCCCTCGGGAATCCGCGGGCTGTAGTACTGCCGCTCAATGGAAATCTGCAGGCCCAGCCCGGCCAACGCCCGTTCCGCTTCGGCCGGAGCCAGCCCAACCAGCGCGGGCACGGACACTTCCTGCCCGTGGATGGCAAACCGCATTGCGGTCAGCGCCGACACCATTGCCACCAGGATCAGCACCAGCGCCAGCAGCGCAAATCGAAATGCAGACTTCATGGTCAGATTATTTCTCGAACCCGCTCAACGACCGCGTTCAGCCGAATTATAGCCTGTCGTTTGCAACAAGAATTGCTCGTGCTTTCAAAGACATACCGGGTGAGTGCGCCAAGCGGACATCCGCCGAATGAACCACGCAATCGAATCGAATAGAAGTTCTGATTGAGAGGTGCGCCATGCCTTGTTTATGGGAGTATCATGTTGTTGTGAGGCGTCGAATTCCGGCTTCGGTCGCGCTTTTTAGCCTGTTGCTGGTTCTTGCTCTTTGCGTATCGAGTGGCTTCGGGCAAACGAGCGGGGCAACTGCAGCGGCGACCTCTTCTGCGGGGGGACATTCGTTCGCAAGTACGCCCGCAACGTCGACTTCCGCCGGATCGCACGGCGTGACTTTCCAGTCCTCTGGAAACGCTCCGGCCAAGTCCGAAATGCCGACGAACTCCGGTCAGTTTCATCACCGGCATCATGATGGCGACCACATCGGCGAAGTCTACGCCGTTCCCATTCCGTACCCAGTGCCCGGCGGCAACCCCTACAACGAAGCCGAAGCAGAAGACAGCGACGCCGACTATCAGGGCGGGCCGACGATCTTCGACCGCCGCGGCTCAGGCCCCGATTCCTACGTACCGCCGGTAAAGAAGGTTCCCACACCGCACGCCGGCCTGGGCGGCGCCGCACTTTCCGTTCCAGACGTTCCACAAGAGCCGACTCTGCTGATTTTCAAAGACGGGCACAAGCTGGAAGTAGGCAATTATGCGATCGTGGGCCCAACGCTTGTTGACCTGACTCCTGGCCACCAGCGCACGGTCGCACTTGCTGATTTAGATCTGGGCGCGACGCGCCGGCAGAATGACGAACGCGGCATTATGTTCCACGGCCCGCAACAGGTTCCCCGGGTGAACTGATAAAAGCGAGCTGATTATGCGCAGGCTGCTTCTCGTGATTGCTGTGATTCTCGCCGCTCTCACACCGTGTGCGAGCGCGCAGAGATTCAGCGGTGGTGCTGCGCATTTTTCTTCGGGCTTTCCGCGCTTCGGCGGCCATGCGCGTTTCGCCTATCCGCTCGGCTGGGCTGACCCTCTTTACGCGGACTATCTTTCCGGCGTGGGATATCCGGTGGCGTATCCACCGCCCGTCATTTTCGTTCAACCCCAAACCGCTGCCGCTGATGCGAATCCGCCGCGCCCAACTTCGGCGCAGCCCCTGATGATTGAACTGCGCGGCGACCGCTACGTCCGGATTAACGGCGATGACACATCCGGCGGAGAGACCATCGATGTTGCGTCAAGCCCGTCAGGCCGCGGAAGCGGCGCACAGGATTTCACGAATCATCCAGCAGCACAGCACGAGATCCCGCCCGCGGTTCTGGTTTTTCGCGATGGCCATCAAGAAGAAGTTTCGGAGTACACCATTGCCGGCGGCGTGCTCTACACTCGCGGCGACTACTATAGCAACGGATCCTGGACGCGGAGCATTGATCTTGCAACGCTGAACTTGTCCGAGACGCTCGACTCGAATCTATCCCGCGGCGTGCCGTTCCGGCTTCCCTCCGCGCCCAACGAAGTCATCGTCCGGCCCTAAGGTTCTTGTCACGCCGCGGCAACGGCCGTCGCCGTCATGCTGTTCCTCTCGGAGTTCCTCTCGCGCAACCGCAGCATGGGCTGTTCCACCAGGTAATAAGAGGCGCTCGCCAGCCCCACTGCGAAAAAGACGCCGTACCACGGCCGCGCATGCTGTCCGAAAATAAACAGCTGCTGCCACAAACAGAGGCTGTAGCTGATCTTTCCCAGCCACACGACCGGCTCCACATTCAGGATCCGGTACGGCTGCTGCACCACGTGCCAGAGCAAGCCCGCGATCGAGAAATGCATCAGCGGCCACAGCACAAGCAACAGCAGGGCCGTAATGTGAAAATGCAGCAAGCCGACATAGATGGGGACAAGCGCGACCGGGAGAATCATCAGCAGCGCCCACCGGGATTGGATCGCTGAAAGAAAGACGGCCGGGTGCCCCATCCCAGCCGCCGGGTGCCCGATTTCTCGCGCGCACTCTGCGCGAGAAGTGGGGACACGCGTTGCGTGCTCGACCACCGCCAGCAGGCAGCCGATCGCTAGAATGTCCGCCACAGCCGGGAAGGTCTCATCGGCTCGTCCGTGCATCCCCAGAAAGTGGCAGGCCACGCGATACGCCGGTGCAAACGCAATCACTCCCGCCAGAATCGCTACCCGGTGCCCGAACCATCTTTTCAACACGCCCGGCCACAGAAAGTAGAACTGCTCCTCCACGCTCAGCGACCACAAATGGCCCAGAAACCAGGGATGGGTGAAGTCAAAGTTCGTCACATACAGCGCCGCGGCGGCCATGTGATACCAGCGTAAATCGTGCCAGAAAATCAGGAACACGGGCAGCATGAACGCGAATGCCGCGGGCAAAATCCGGTACGCCCGCCGCACATAAAATTCGCGCAGCCCGATGGTCGACGTCTTGGCGTGCTCTTTCAGCAACAGCGTCGTAATCAGGTATCCCGAGATGATGAAGAAAATTCTCACGCCCAGGTTGGCAAACGCTCCGGCTACATCGGAGTGATATGTGAGCTCGGCCCAGTGCCCGACGACCACCAACGAAATCGAAATGGCCCGCAGGCCGTCTAATGAAGGAATGCGCGACGGAATCCGCTTCATAACGCGCAGCGTAGCAACCGCGCCAGCAAATTCTCGGTGACACACAACCCGAATCGGCCGAATTTTCTGCGGATTTCCCGACCTGGAACCGCCGTCAGGCGAGCCTCAAATTGGTGAACAGGGCGCGCCCTGACAGGCTTTTGCCATGGTATAATGTCATCAGTTTCCCGGGAACGTAACATCTTGTAAATACAAGCAGTTACAGGTCAACGAGCCTGTAACTGCGTGTCCTCAAAGCTCGCGGCTCGAAGCTCAAAACTCATATGCCTGACGATCAAGACCCACAGCTTCCCCTGACTCCTCCTCCCGGTGGCGACGGCCCCGGGGCGCTGAACATTCAACCCGTCAACATTGAAGAGGAGATGCGCCGCTCGTATCTCGACTATTCGATGTCGGTGATCATCGGCCGCGCCCTGCCCGACGTGCGCGACGGATTGAAGCCCGTCCATCGCCGCATTCTCTACACGATGCAGCAGATGGGCCTGCAGCCCAGCCGCGCCACGCGCAAGTGCGCCCGCATCGTCGGCGACGTCATGGGCAAATACCATCCCCACGGCAACCTGGCCGTGTATGACGCGCTGGTCCGCCTGGCGCAGGACTGGTCAATGCGTTATCCGCTGATCTTCGGGCAGGGAAATTTTGGATCGGTCGATGGCGACCCTCCAGCGGCTGACCGTTATACCGAGGCCAAGCTGGCCCAGGTTGCCATGCCGTTGCTCGAAGACCTTGACAAGGAAACCGTCGATTTCCATCCGAACTACGACGGCAGCGAGGTCGAGCCCGACGTTCTTCCCGCGCGCATCCCCAATCTTCTGATCAATGGCTCGGACGGCATCGCGGTGGGCATGGCGACAAAAATTCCGCCGCATAACCTGACGGAAATCGTCGACGCCACCATCACGCTGGTCAACAATCCCAACGCGCAGCTCGCCGAAATTCTGAAGTTCGTGCAGGGCCCTGATTTCCCGACCGCCGGCATCATCCACGGCCGCCAGGGAATTTTCGACGCCTACAAGACCGGGCGTGGCCGCTTCCAGATGCGCGCCAAGGCCGCCATTGAAAACATCACCAAAGACCGCCAGGCGATCGTGGTCACCGAAATCCCCTATCAGGTGAACAAGTCGGTCCTGATCAAGCGCATCG
>CAYOUY010000269.1:0-25119 GCA_964407245.1 uncultured Acidobacteriaceae bacterium | reverse complement strand
CCGTGAGGAAATTGATTTCTTTGCGCTTTGCTGCGACTCTAGCTTCGGTTAGATCAGCGCAGTTCACCAAAGTTTCCCACTTGTCTCCGTACCGGAGCACGAAGATCGTGCCCATCGGATAAGTCGTCCGTGGCTTCACCTTCTCGTAGCGTCGGGTGGAATGGTTTCTGATGTACAGCGAGACTTTCTTCATCGGTATAGCTCCTATGAGCTAATACCGCGTGGGGCGAAAAATAAGCGAAAACTGTAGCCGAAAATGTAGCTGGTCGTTTTTCGTCCCTAAGTCTTTGGAAACAAAGAATGGTGGGCAGTGCAGGACTCGAACCTGCGACCTCCTGCTTGTAAGGCAGGCGCTCTAACCAGCTGAGCTAACCGCCCCAGTACGTCCCGGGATAAACCCCGCGCCAATGATCGCAGAGCCGCTCAGAATTGCATGAGTGAATTTTCGCGAGGCGCTGATTTGAGTATACGTGAGCTGCGAAAGGGCATTCAAACCGATACCAGTGATTGCCTGCTGCTAGACTGACTGCGTGCGGCGTTTGATCGTCAATGCGGACGACTTCGGATTCACTTCCGGCGTGAATCGCGCCATCATCGAGGCGCACACACACGGCATCGTAAGCTCCTCCACGCTGATGGCCAGCGGAGCAGCCTTTGCCGAGGCCGTGCCACTGGCGAAGGCGTCGCCCCGGTTGAGCATCGGCTGCCACGTGGTACTCATCGACGGAGAAGCGGAGCTGAATGCCAGCCAACTCCCCTCGCTGATCAGGCGCAACCATTCGCAGCATTTCCAAGATGGCCTCAAGATGTTCGCCGCCCGCGCGCTGGCAGGCCGCATAGATGAAGGGGAAATCGCCGCCGAAGCTTCGGCGCAGATCCGCAAACTTCAGGCTGCGGGAATCTCCGTCTCGCATGTGGACACTCATAAACATACCCACCTGTTTCCACAGATTCTTCGACCCTTGCTGCGCGCTGCTGGAGAGCGTCGAGTCCGGGCCATACGCAATCCCTTCGGACCCCGGCTACCCTTGCGCTCAGGCCAGCTTCTCGCGCGGCCGGCTTTGTGGACACGCTATGCAGAAGTCCATGTACTGCGCCGCTTTGCCGCCCGGTTTCGCAAATATGTGGATGACGCCGGTTTCGCCACGCCCGACGGCACGCTGGGCATCGAAGTCACGGGCGCGCTCGATGAGACGCTCTTTCGCGCGATAGCGCGAAGCATTCCAGAAGGCACTTGGGAATTTGTGTGCCATCCCGGTTACAACGATGCGGACTTGCAACGGGCGCGGACCCGGCTCCGCGAGTCGCGGGAGGAAGAACTCCGAGTGCTGACCCTGCCCGGCGCTCGCGAGCTGCTGGCGCGCGATGGCATCGAACTGATCTCGTATGACGAACTGGGAAAGAAAGCAGCGTCGGTTTGAGGTTTGCGACTCGGAAACACGCGGGCACGCATGGCAGCGCCGGAATCCACGGTACTCTGGTAACCTACCAGGAAAATTTCAAGTAGTATGATGGGTTTACAATCTACGGTTTCGCTGTAGGCTGGAGGCTATCAGGTCATGGCAGCCCAAGGGTCAGCGCCGCGTGCGACTCTGGACTTGAAGGTGAAGGTCTGGGGCATGGGAGCGAATGGCCAGGCGTTCTTCCAGAATGCGATGGCGCAAAATGTCAGCGCCACCGGGGCTTGCCTGTACGGCATCGAGCACGAACTGAAGGTCGGCGATGTCATCGGCGTGCAATATGAAGGGAAAAAGGCCCGCTGCAAAGTGATTTGGGTCGTGGATGCGGGAGCGCTGAAGAAGATCCAGTCCGGCGTTCAACTGGTGGCCGACCAGGACTGTCCGTGGGCGGCGGTTCTTCCCACCGACATGAAGCCGGACGAGCGGACCATGCAGCGGCAGGACAACCGCAGAAAGTTCGCCCGCCATCGCATTTCCTTTCCTTTGGAGCTTCGCGACGAGCGTGTGAATACGCCTCTGCGGGTGAACGCGACCGACATCAGCGGCAACGGCTGTTATGTCGAGACGGTCATGCCGCTAGAAGTTGGGACCAACCTCCGCGCGGATTTCTGGATGGACCAGGAACGGCTCTCTCCCACCGCGATCGTTCGTACTCGCGACCCGGGCGTCGGCATGGGAATCGAGTTCGTAGGCCTGCCGGAGGAATCCAAGAAGCTCTTCCAGGCCCATCTGGACAAAATCGACCCCGGCATGTCTCTCGCCGCTAAGAAAACCGAGAGCAGCGAATAACAGACGATCGGAAGTGTCTGTCTAGCGCGTGCCCCGCAGGCGGCGGTTCATGTAAAATCTGCAACCGCTGCGCATTCCAGCCATCGAATCTCACGAGTACAGGAAGGCGACCCCGGGCACATGAAAATCGGGATCACGTGTTATCCCACTTATGGCGGCAGCGGCGTGGTGGCCACGGAATTGGGGCTCGAATTAGCCCAGCGCGGGCACGAGATTCACTTTATTTCTTACGCCCAACCCATTCGGCTTCGAGGAGCGGAGCCGAACATCCACTATCACGAGGTGGAAGTCTCGCGATATCCATTGTTCGACTATCCTCCGTATGATCTGGCTTTGGCGACGCGGATGGCGGAAGTGGCACAGCTCTATGATCTCGACCTGCTTCACGTGCACTACGCCATTCCGCATTCCGTGAGCGCACTGCTGGCGCGGCAGATGCTGGGTTCCGGCCCGCGCGGGCGCCGGCTTCCCTTCGTCACTACGCTGCACGGGACCGATATCACGCTCGTCGGACTTGACCGGTCGTATCTGCCGATCACCCGCTACTCGATCGAGCAGTCGGACGGGGTCACTGCGATTTCCAACTATCTCCGCGACCGCACGCTGCGCGTGTTTGATGTGAAGAACCGCATCGAAGTGATTTATAACTCGGTCAACTGCGACGTGTACCACCGCGATCCCGAGGAAATCGCGAAAACACGCCCCGAGTACGCGCCCAACAACGAGCGGCTGCTGGTGCATCTTTCGAATTTCCGCCCGGTAAAGCGCCTGACCGACGTGATTGAAATTTTCGACCGGGTACACAAACAGATTCCTTCGCGGTTGCTGCTCATCGGCGACGGCCCCGACCGTTCGGTCGCCGAGTGGCTGGCCGTACAAAAAGGTATTCACGGCGATGTACTCTTCCTGGGCAAGCAGGACCAGATTCAGGACAAAGTCGCGATTGCCGACATCATGCTGATGCCCAGCGAACTCGAATCGTTTGGTCTTGCCGCGCTCGAAGCCATGGCGTGCGAGGTGGTTCCCATCGCTACGCGCGCCGGCGGAGTGCCCGAAGTGATTGACCACGGAAAAACCGGCTATCTGGCTGATGTCGGCGACGTAGAGACAATGGCGAGGTATGCCCTCGACCTGCTGAACAACGAGCAACGTCTACGGGAGATGGGGAAGCAGGCGCGGGCGGTCGCGATGGAGCGATTCTGCTCGACCAAGATCGTGAAGCAGTATGAGGACTTCTACCGGCGCGTGCTGGAACGCTCGGCGTAGAAACCCTCGGGCACGGAACTTGACGCTTCGACGAGCGGCAGGCGAATGCGGATCAAAGTTCCCTTCCCTTCGTGACTGTCAATCGTCATGCGGGCCGTGTCGCCGTAGAGCACCTGCAGGCGCTCGGAGATGTTGGCCATGCCGATGCCCATCCCAGGCCAAGTGCTGCTTGCTGTAAGGTGAGCTCCGCCCATACCCACTCCATCGTCCTCGACTTCAATGATCAGGCGGGAGTCTGAGACGCGACTGCGCAAATAAATGCTGCCGCCTTCCACTTTGGGTGCAAGCCCATGCTTGATGGAATTTTCCACTAGCGGCTGCAACAACATGCTGGGAACGACGATATCGAGTGATGTGGGATCGAGTTCCTTGACCACACGCAGCTTATCGCGTCCGAAGCGGACAACTTCGATGTCGAGATAGTTGTCAATGAACTCCAATTCTTCCCGCAGGGGTGCGAAGGCGTCGCTGGTATTGAGCAGGCGCCGCAGAATAGTGGCCAGCTTGAAGATCATGTCACGGGCCAGGTCGGGATCGAAGCGCACGAGCGACGAGATCGAATTCAAGGTGTTAAAGAGGAAGTGTGGGTTGACCTGATTTTGCAGCGCTTCCATGCGTGCGTGCAGCAGAAGCCGTTCCTGCTCTTCGAGCTTGATCTGGATGCGGACACTGTTGAAAATTTTGAGCTCGATCCCGATCGCGATGACCGACGCGGCATAAATGGCAACTTCCACCCAGAGATTCGAGGGACTCTCGAGCGTAAAAATGGACCGTGGAAAATAGCGCGACAATTCGGTCTGGACGAAGCGCAGGCCGACGACGGTGGTAAAGAACATGATCTGCCAGTCGAACAGCCGCGGCCGGGGCAGGTTGCGGCGGATCAGCCGATAAATGCTGAGATCGATGAACGGAGAGAAAGACCAGATGTCTTCCCTATCCTGGGCCATGACGCGCAACTGGCCCGAAGTGAAGCCGCAGAGAGCGAAGAAAGGCAACGCCGCCCACTCGCCGTGCAACAGCGCGGGGCAGGCCATGAGGATGCCTCCGAGAGAACCCGCTAAGCGCCCTCCAATGACGCCAAGAAGAAGCGTGGTTTCGAAGCTGAGGTCGCCGGCGAGAAAGCTCTTCTGCGCCAGGCGAATCCACACTCCGACCATGGTAGGAAGGCCGAGCCAGAGAACCAGATAGATCTTCTGCCGGAAGGTGCGCTCTTCGCGGAACAGCAGAGACTTGAATTCGAGCGAACGGACCAGGGTGCTGGAAATAGCTGCGGCCACGCCCAGCTTCAGCAACAGATGAATCAGAATGAGGCGCGGTTCCATGGGTTCATCGACGAAGTTACGCAAGAACGTGGCACAAAAACGTTGCGCAAAACAGGGCTACGACAAAACTGTAGCACGAAGGTCAGGCTTCAATATCCCTTCCGCTTGTCCACCTGGAACCGCAAGGGCTGGCCAGAGAGATAACGGCGCAAATTGTCGGAGAACAATTCGTAATGCCGATGCCAGAGTTTCTCGGTGAGCCCGGCCGTGTGCGGCGTAATCAGGAGATTCTCGAAGTCCCACAGTGGGGAGTCCTGGGGCAAGGGTTCGCGTTCGAACACATCGAGCGCAGCCCCGGCAATTTGTCGAGCGCGCAAAGCCACAGCCAGCGCGGCCTGGTCCACTTGCGGGCCGCGGCCGACGTTTATCAGAAAGGAATCCCGCTTCATGGCCGCAAGCCGCGCCGCGTTGATCAATCCTGTTGTCGCGTCGACCAGAGGCGCGGCGATCACCACGTAGTCGGCTTGCTTGAGCAAGTCATCGAGTGCCGACGGCGGGAACACTGTTTTCACACCTTCCGGTTTTCCCTTCTCTGGGTGCTCGCGCACGGCGATTACGCGCATTCCAAGAGCCGATGCCATCTGCGCGACGCGGCGGCCTATGCTACCGACGCCGATCAGTCCCAGCGTGGCGCCGGCGACTTCGCGAGGGCGTGGCCCTTCGTTCCAAATCGCCTGCTGCCCCCAGAGGCGTTTTGATTGCAGCAGCGCGGCCTGGGGAATTTTCTTGGCCAGCGCGAAGATCAGGGCGATTACATGCTCTGCGACCACCGGGCCGTGCACCTCGCTTGAATTCGTGACCACCACGTCGCTTTTGACAAGCTCCGGAAAGAACAGTTGATGCACCGCGGCCGTGGGAGCGTGAATCCAGTGCAGGTTGCGCGTTAAGGCGAATTGCTCGGGCCGCAGCGAGATGGTGAACAGGATTTCCGCATCCCGCAGATGTTCCTCCACGCCGTCATAACTGTTGCGCTGCACGAGTTGCAGTTGTGGAAACTCCTCCGCCAGCCGCGAGCCGAACCACGCCGGCACGTTCCACAACTCAAAGCGGTGATGAACGACGATGAGCAGCTTCATTGTTTTTGAAACTTTCACGGAATTTGGAATGCCAGAATTTAAACACACCGCGGAAAATCCCGGAGCATTCGCCCCGTTTGTATTGCGAAAACACGGAACCCAGGCGAAGCCTGTGGAGTCTGTACCTGCAATAATGTTCTCGAGAGCCACTGCCGGCTTTCACTGGAGGGTACATGCTGCGCAATTCCGCCACGGCTTCTCTGTTGGCTTTCACGTGCATCGGGACTCTTTTCGCGCAGAATCTCAACCAGCCTCCGAAGCAGACTGCGCGGCAGGCATTAATCGAGATGTTTCTGGGCAAAGGTCTTGACGATTTCGTGAAGCACTTGCCCGAAAAGGCGCGCAGCACTTTGATTCATAAGGGCGATACACCGGAAGGCTCATGGGCGTTGCGCCTGGCCGAGATAGGCCACACAATCGGGTCGCAAGGTCAACACATCGAGACGTTTGATACCGGCCCTGCCATCCTCGTGATGGAGGATCCAAAAGGCCGTGACAAATTTGAGATTGCTGTCGAGCACGACAGCCTGACGGGCGAATCCGACGAGATCGAACTCTCCATCAAGTATTCCAAGGACGGCCAGGAAACTGCACTGCCCGTCGTGCCGCGCTTTATTTTCACCTTGCAAGAAGAGAAGAATATCTGGCGGGTCACCGAGGTCACGGCCGCAGCCCACATGCCGCTCACTGATCCAGACTATCTGAAAACCCTGCGCAAGCTGCAAGATCAATCGAACGAAGCCATGATCCAGATGCGGATGAACACGATTGTCGGAGCCGAGAGTGCGTACGCGGCGCAACATCCCGACCGCGGCTACGCTTGCAATCTGTCGACTCTGTTCGGGCAGGAGAAGATTGCGCCAGCTGAGGTTCAACGACAGCTCAGCGGTGAGGATACCGGCGAGGCGCAACCAGCAGTGTCGAACTTCTTCGATCCCGGCCAGCAAAACGAGGTTTGGAACGGATATCGTTTTACGTTCTCAGGCTGCGAGGGCTCGCCCCCGTCGAGATATGTGCTGATCGCCGCCCCCACCGATCCCGAAGCCGACGTCGAAACAAAAACCTTCTGCGCCGATGAATCCGGTGTAATCAAGTTCTCAACCGGCGGGAAATCGTCGGCATGCATCAACAATGGGCAACCGCTCAACCCGGGCGCGCCCGCCGCACCGGCAGACTGAGACACGGTGGAGCGCAGATCTATCCGAACGCCAACTCCTTGGCGCGCTGCGCCGCTTTCACGACCGCTTTGATCAGTGTGACGCGCAGCTTGCCCTCTTCGAGTTCCATGATCGCGTCAATGGTGCAGCCGGCGGGGGTGGTGACTGCGTCTTTCAGCAGCGCAGGGTGGTCGCCGGTCTCGAGCACTACTTTCGCCGCTCCCAATGCGGTTTGCGCCGCCAACAGAGTTGCAATGTCGCGGGGCAGGCCGACTTTCACTCCCGCTTCCGCCAGCGATTCGAGAATGATGTAGATGTAAGCCGGTCCGCTGGCCGAAAGGGCGGTCACGGCATCCATATGTTTCTCGTCCACGACGACCGTTCTCCCGACCACGTCAAACAGATGGCAAGTCATTTTCACATCGTCGGGGCTGGCGTGCTTGCCCTTGCAGATTGCCGTCATACCCGCGCCCATGATGCACGGCGTATTGGGCATGGCCCGGATCACGGGAACATTTGGCGGGAGATCCCTTTCAATCATTGCGGTCGGCACTGAGGCCGCGACGGAAACGATCACTTGTTTCGGAGTGATGTGGCTGCTGATCCCGCGCACGACATCCTCGACGACCTGCGGCTTTACCCCGATTACGATGATGTCGGCGCCTTTCACGGCCTCGGCGTTGTTGGTTCCGACCTTAACTTTAAGCTTAGCGGCAAGCTCCTTGGCACGATCCTCGTGGGCCACCGTCGCACAGGTTGACTTCACCGTCAGCAGGCCGTTCTTCAGCAAGGCCTGTAGGATGATGCCGCCCATCTTGCCCGCGCCCAGGAACGCGACTTTCTTCCCCGCCAGATCATTGGCCATAGTTTTCCCCTCGGACAAGGATGCAATAGAATGTCAACTACAGAGGACACTGAGTATCACAGAGACGCACGGCCTCTTTAGCCTCTGTGGCTCAGATTTTCTCCGATGCTCCAGAAACCGCACTCTCTCGCTGCCGTTCCATCCAGTTCCACGCAGTCTCGACCACGTCGCGCAACCCACGCGTCGCTTTCCAATGCAACAGCGCCTGCGCCTTCGCCGGATTCGCAACGAGCGACGGAGGGTCACCGGCGCGCCGCGGACCGGTTCTGCGTGGCACGCGCTTGCCCGTGACTTCTTCTACAGCGGAAATCACTTCCTGCACAGAATAACCGTGGCCGGTTCCGACATTTGCCGCAAAACTTTCTTTGCCCGCAGCCAGGTGCTCCAGCGCTTTGACGTGCGCGCTGGCCAGATCATTGACGTGAATATAGTCGCGGATGCAGGTCCCGTCCGGAGTCGGATAGTCCGATCCAAACACCTGCAACTCAGGACCTGTGCCGGCAGCCGCCTGTAGCGCAAGGGGAATCAGGTGCGTTTCCGGATTGTGCAACTCGCCAATCTCGCCGCTTTCGTCCGCTCCGGCGGCGTTGAAATAGCGCAGGCTGGCAAACCGGAAACCATAAGCCCGGTCGTAGGCTTCGAGCGCGTTTTCGAAGAACAATTTCGAGACGCCGTAAGGATTCACCGGCTGCCGGGGAATATTTTCTTCGATCGGAATTCGTGCCGGTTCGCCGTACACCGCGCAGGTCGAAGAGAAAATGATCTTGTTGACTTTGGCGTCCAGGGCCGCGTTTAGTAACGAGAGCCCTCCTTCGACGTTGTTCCGGAAATACTCTCGCGGGTTGGCTACCGACTCGCCGACGTAGGCATGCGCGGCGAAGTGCATGATGGCGTCCGCGCGCGGCAGGATGCGAGCCAGCGCGGATGCATCGAGCACGTCGCCTCTGACCAACTCGAAGCCGGTTGCCAGAAATTCGTGGCCGGTGCTGAGATTGTCGAACACGATCACTTCGTGGCCGGCGCGTTTCAGCGCCCGCGCCGTGTGACTGCCGATGTATCCTGCACCGCCAATGACGAGAACGACCACGCTATCTATCCCTCGATCTTTGAGCTTTCTACTCCGTTCGCCAGACGCGTTCGAAACTTATCTATAGGTCCTTAGGCTTGAGTCTTAGGGCTCGACTCAACTCAAGGAACCGACGCGCCCAGCAATAGGTGATTATACGGGCTGGTCTGGTCCGCACGAGGTTGGCCACGGTTTCCGGGCGGCAAAGCAGCTTTACAAGCCGTCTGCGATAACGTAAACTGCGCTACGCTTTCGGCATCGTATCCCCTGCGATGCGAGTAACCATAACCGGCTGCAACCACCTTCACAAGGGATGAATTCTATGTCGCGCCCACATTGCTATCGATCGACCGCCATGTCCGTTGTGTCTGGTTTTCTTGTGCTTCTCTTTCCGGTTTTGGCAGTGGGTCAGATGTCTGTGACCACGTATCACTACGACAACAACCGGACGGGCTGGAATCAGCAAGAGACTGTGCTCACGCCAGCCAACGTGAACAGTTCGTCATTCGGGCTGCTCCACAAAGTGGCGCTCGACGATCAGGTGGATGCGCAACCGCTCGTGGTTCCGGGCGTGAACATCACCGCCGGACCTCACCAGGGCACACACGATGTGGTTTACGTTGCCAGCGAAGGCAACACTGTCTTCGCCATTGACGCCGAGAGCGGAGAGGTGCTGCTTAAGCCCAACTTTGGCAATCCGGTTCCGCAACCGTTAGGCTGCAACAATAACGGACCAAATGTGGGCATAAATTCCACCCCGGTCATCGATCTCACGAGCAACACACTCTATGTCATGGTCTACACCAATGACGCAAGCGGCCCTACGTATCGCATTCATGGGCTCGACCTGGGCAGCCTGGGCGACAAGGTGACACCCATCGTAGTGACGGCCTCGCATACTCTGACCGACGGCACAACCTTCAATTTCAATGCCACCTATCAGCGCCAGCGTCCGGGTCTGTTGCTGGCGAATGGCAATGTTTACGCCGGCTTTGGCAGCTTTTGTGATTTCTCGGCGAACCTGTCGCGGGGTTGGCTGCTGGGATGGGCCACGAACACACTGGCTCCACTTCCAGCCAATCAGCTCAACGATATTCAGGCAACGTCTCCCGATACGTTTTTCCTTTCGTCGATTTGGATGTCAGGCTACGCACCCGCCACCGACGATTCGGGCAACATTCTGTTCGTGACTGGGAACTCGGATCCCTCGGGCACGACCTACGACGGCTTGACTAACATTCAGGAGAGCGTGGTTAAGATTTCTTCCAACCTCACGACCGTGCTCGACCTGTTTACGCCCAGCAATCAGGGCTCCCTCGATCAGGGCGACACCGATTTCGGCTCGGGCGGCGTGCTAGTTCTTCCCGACCAGCCCGGCTCAATTCCGCATCTTGCCGTCGCAGCCGGCAAATTCGGTGTGATGTACTTCATGAACGAAGACAATCTCGGCGGATACTCCACCACGAAGAACAACGTGCTCGGTTCGTATCAGGTCGCGCCCTGCTGGTGCGGACAATCCTATTTCGTTGACCCGACGGACGGCTTGGCACGCGTCGTTTCCAGTGGCGGCCACCACGTCAAAGTCTGGAAATTAAACACTTCGAAGTCCCCGACCCTTACCAACATCTCCATCTCGCCGTACATTCCGGGCGGGCAGAATCCGGGATTTTTCACGACTATTTCTTCGAATGGCACGGCGAATCCCATCATCTGGGCGCTTTCGCATCCTCCCCAGTCATCCAACACGTCGCCGATTGGGCTTTTTGCCTTTAACCCCGAGTCGGTCAGCGGTTCGCCTGTGACCATGGCGACACTCTTCAAGGCGGAGGCCGGAAACTGGCAGAACATCAACGGAAACTCTAATCTGGTTCCAGTCGTCGCCAATGGTGAAGTCTTCGTGGCCAGCAACAAGCAGTTGCAGATCTTCGGCCTGAAGGCGGCGGCGAAAAAGGCGAAAAATTTGAAGTAACCGGGCCTGCCGCCCGCGGTTCTGCCATAGCGTACCGCTAGCCTGCTAAGATAGCGCATCCTTCTCGGAGGGTTTCCGTGGAAACCGAGTTGCCCCCGGATCCTGCGCCGACACCTGAAATTTCACCTGCACCTGCCACCGTGCCGGGCGCGGAGCAGGCCTCGGAAACGCCTGCCTACCGCGATCGCAGCACGGGGCTGATGATCTTTGGGATCATCCAGGTCATTCTGGGATTGCTGGCTGCGCTCATGGTGCCGCTGATCGGATTGAGTGCGGTTCTATCTCGCGTCAACCCGGCGGGGCACCTGCGCCCCGTGCAATATGTATCTTCGATCGCCACCTACGCCCTCGCCGCCGGCACGCTTCTGGTGCTCGGACTGGGATCGATTGCGATCAAGCGCTGGGCGCGCGCGCTGACTGTGATCATTTCCTGGTATTGGCTGGTCACCGGCGCGCTCATGACCATTCTTCTGACGGCGGTTCTGCCAGTTTCCGTGCGCGGATTTTTGGCGCAGGCGCGACAGGCGGCGACAACAGCCACACCCGCGCCAGACGTTTCCACAGGTGTAATGGCAATCATCCTGACGGTCATCATCGTTTTCGTGGCTTTTTTCCTGATCGCCGTGCCCATCGGCTTTCTCCTGTTTTACAGCCGCCGGGATGTGGAGCAGACCTGCCGTCATCGCGATCCGGTCGAGCGCTGGACCGATCACGCGCCCCTGCCGGTGCTGGGTGCCGGCGTGGTGTTGTTCGTGAGTTCGATCTCCACGCTGGTGATGGCTATCAGCACGCCGGTATTCCCTTTCTTCGGGCAATATCTCGGTGGAATCGGCGCAGCGGCATGCTTTCTCGTTGTCGGATTCCTTGATCTTTACCTCGCGTTCGCCATCTTCCGGATACAAGTCGCCGGCTGGTGGATCGCGGTCCTCACCGTACCGCTTCGGTTGGTGTCCATGGGACTCACGTATGCGAAAGCCGACCTGATGTTTGCCTATTCGAAGATGGGGATGTCGGATGAGCAACTGAAGGTCCTGAACGCGAATCCGATGTTTCGCGGACACGTCGTCCTGTGGTGGAGTCTGCTTTCGCTGGTGATATTCTTCGGTTATCTCGTCTGGCTCAAGCGCTACTTCAAGCGGCCTGAGGCCACAAGCCTGGCCAATCCAGTTTCCGATGGGCTAACTCCATGACCGGACTTGCCGACAAGAAATGCGTGCCGTGCCGCGGCGGGATTCCGCCACTGAAAGGCGCAGAACTCGAAAAGCTGCACCGCGCTGTACCTGACTGGACCGTGGTGAACGAGCACCATATTCAGCGTGAGTTCATGTTCCCCGACTTCAAGCGGGCGCTGGATTTCGTCAACCGCGTGGGAGCGCTGGCTGAGGAGCAAGGCCATCACCCGGATATTTTGCTGGCATGGGGCAAGGCAGCGATTACACTGTGGACCCATAAAATCGACGGCCTGACCGAGAGCGATTTCATCATGGCCGCAAAGATCGACCGGCTGGCGTGAGGCCAGCAGGCTCAGCCGGCATCTGGCAGGCGTTCGCGAGTTCGACTCGACCACAGGACGATCGCCAACAGAGCGGCCGGGAGAAGCATCACTAAGCCAGTAGTGGTCGCAACTCTGTGGGCGGAGATTCCAGAATCGAGCAATAGTCCTGCCGCATAGGCGGTAACTGCGAACGAAAGGCTGCTGAGTCCAAGATCGGCGGCAAAGACCCTCCCTCTGAAGCGGTCATCGGTATTCAACTGCAGCAGCGTGGTCGAAAACACCCAAACGGTCGAACCTCCAGCGTGCGCGAGCATGGCGCAGGCGGCCGCCATCCACACCGTGCGACTGACACCGAGAATGCAGTAACCGGTGGCGATGGTGAGATAGCCGAGCAGGATGCCGAGGCGCAGGCGATGGTCATGGCTGCCGGCCCAGCGCGCCGCGATCAGCGGGCCTACTAGCGCTCCCAGACCGCGGCCGCCGAGCAGGATGCTCATGCCGAGCATGGCGCCGCCGGCTGGGTCGATGCCTGCGCGGCGAAAGGCAAATTCGTTCGCTCCCATCACGGTGAAAATCACCCAACTCGGCCCGACCATGAGTTCTCCGGCCTTGGCGAACACCGTGGGCAGCAGTGTGGGATGGCTGCGGATGTAGCGAATGCCCTCGATCACGGGCGAGAAGTCGACCAAATCGCGGACGCGCAGCGGTGGTGCGGTCTCTGCGTGCGGCTCGTCAAAGCGCATGCCGCGGATCAGCACCGCCGAGGACAGAAACGACAGCGCGTTGAGAATGAAGACCGCGTCGCGGCCGACAAAAGCCGCAACGATGCCTCCAACTGACGCGCCAATCATGAGATTCACCGACCAGGTCGTCGAAGCGAGCGTATTCGCTATGAGAACTTCGCTCTCGCTGGCGATGTTGGGCAGCACCGCGTTGCGCGCGGGCTCAAAGAACGCAGTCATGGTCGTTTCCGCAAGCAGCAAGGGGTAGACCAGCCAAACCATGGAGCGCGAGCGGACCAGCAGCATCGAAAGAACGATGATGCAGCGGACGAGGTCGGCGGCGATCATCACGTGCTTGCGCCGCAGGCGGTCATTGACGACACCCGCGGCTGGCCCGACCAGCGTCTGGGGTAGAACCTGCAGCACCAGCGCCAATGCGACCGATTCGGCTCGCCCGGTCAGTTGCAACAAGAGCGTGTAGATGGAAAGCGTGTAGAACCAGTCGCCGATTTCGCTGACGATCTGCGCCATCCACAAGCGGCGAAGATTGCCGTTGCGCCGCAGCAGCCGCAGGTAAGAGGCGAGCGAGATAGATAACGCGCCGTGTTCCGGTTCGGGTTCCATGCGAGTGTTCGGAGTAAGAAGTGTTCAGAGTAAACGGAAAAGCGGACGGCGGGCAAAACAGAACGGAAGAGGATCGGCGACGCGTTGCGGCGAATGCCGTTACGGCTTCAGTTTCAATTTCAGATCGGCAGCGATTTGCTTGCCGTGAAAACGTCCGTTCTCGATGAAAATTTCGTTCGTGCGCGAGCCGGCGACTATCACCCCCGCGACATAGATTCCTTTCACGTTGCTCTCGAGCGATACGGGATCGCAGACCGGCCGGTTTTGCTGCAGCGACAAGTCGATACCCATACTGCGCAGAAAATCGTAATCGGGATGGTAGCCGATCATCGCCAGCACAAAGTCGTTTTTCAAACGCACCGGCCCGCGGGGCGTGCTGATCACGACGTGGTCGATACCGATTTCCTGCACCCAGCTGTTAAAGTAAGCCTCGATTTCTCCGCTCTTGATGCGGTTTTCGAGGTCCGGCTTGATCCAGTACTTCACGTGGTGGTGCAATTGCGACTCGCGATGCACCAGGGTCACGCGTGCGCCGTGCCGCCATAGATCCAGCGCAGCGATAGCCGCCGAGTTCTTGCCGCCGATTACCAGCACGTCAGCGTCGTAGTAGGGATGCGGCTCGCCGTAATAGTGGGAAACCTTCGGCAATTCCTCGCCAGACACTCCCAGCTTGTTCGACAGATCGTAATAACCTGTCGCCACGATAACCTTCTTCGTGCGGTAATCGTGGGGACGCCCGGCCCGGTCGGTCGCGGTGATGCTGAAGTCTCCGTCTTCGCCCATGACAGTTTTGACCCACTCATACTGGCGCACGTCGAGAGCATAGTGCTCCGCCACTTTGCGGTAGTATTCGAGCGCCTCTTCGCGCGTGGGCTTCTGTTGTGCCGTGGTGAACGGGATGTCGCCGATCTCGAGCAACTCCGGCGTGGTGAAGAACACCATGTTCGCGGGATAGTGGAACAGCGAATTCACCAGACATCCCTTTTCGAGCACGATGACTTTCAGCCCGATTTTCTGCGCTTCGATAGCGCAGGCCAGTCCCGTGGGCCCGGCGCCGATGATGAGGACGTCGGTGCGCATCTCGCGTTCAGCCAGAGTTTTTGCCTCGGGCGCAACTTCGAGTTCCACATCGGCGAGAAACTCAGGCATGAGCGGAGTCAGTTGAGGCGCACGAGGTCCGTGACGCCTTCCGGAAAGCGTTGATTCTAGCATGGGCTGGAGGTCGACTCGGCGCGGAGGGTCGCCAGTCGATGACTCGGTGAAGATGGCGTCATCCTGAGCGGAGCCGTTCTTCAGGCGGAGCGAAGGATCTCCCGCAAACGAATGTCTCAAGGGAGATCCCTCGGCCCGCTGGAAAAAACGCGGTCCTTCGGGATGACCGCAGGTAGTTTCACGCCAGCAGAGGCAGCGTGGGGCCGGTTGATTCGCCGGGCTCTTCGTCGGGGTCGGCGAATTTCCTCAGCTCGGGATATCTCTGCAGTAGCGTCGGCGGAGCGGTGACCTTTCGACCGGTAATCATTGCCTTGAGTTCAAGGGCGTTCACCCCGGCCTTACTCTCGAAGTGGTTATTGGTGATGACGTAAGTGGTCTGCGCTCTCTCGGCGACACTGTCGATGCGCTCCTTCCAGTCTTCGAGCTCCTTCTGTTTGTAGAGGTAGTTGTAGCGGTCGCTGCGATTGTCGGAGTCGAACCACTCCCCGTAATTCCGCCCGTGCAAGCGTACGTAGCCGATGGGCCCGGTCACGTGCTCCGTCGGCGCCAGTGAACGGCCGAGCAGCGGCTGGTCGATGTTGCAGAAGCCGACATTCTTTTGGGTGAAGGCTGACAAGGTTGCGGCGTCATTCCAGCTGGAGTGGCGCACCTCGACCACGCGGGGGTATTCGATGAACTGCCGCAGCAGGCGATCGAGATACTCGCGGTTCAGAGAAGTGTTCTTGAACGACACGGGAAACTGGATCAGGAGCGCGCCCAGGCGTCCTTCGGCGGCAAGGGCATCGAGACCTTCGCGCGTTCGGACTTCATCTTCGTCAGTAGGGCGAATCGTGGCGGCAGAGGTCGGCTCCATCACCGCGATCGGCGAATGGGTGAACGCACGGTAGAGTTTCGCGGTGAACAGAAATTTGGGGTTCGCGGCGGCGACTTTGCGGCACCAGAGCTTGGCCAGTTCGGGCTTCATAGGACCGTAAAAAGAGGTGTTGATTTCGGTGGCGTCGAAAAAACGCCCGAGATATTCGAGAGGATGAATTTTGCGGCGCTGCATTCCCGGCGGATAGAAAATTCCCTCCCAGTCTTTGTAGGACCAGCCGGCGGTGCCGATGCGGATGTTTCGCGAAATAGGGTCGGGAGATCGAGAGTGCGCTGTGGATTCCATGCGCGCAACCTGCGACGAAGGGCAGGGGAAGGTTAGCACAGGCGATTTCGTACCGGAAACTCAGCCGGACAAGAACGGGTATCGTCGAGAGAGCGGCTTATTGCGGCGCTGGACTTTTCGTCGACAGCGCCTGGTTCAACTGGCTCGCAAGAAGGTTGGCCTGCTCGTCTGAGATTTGCGCCTGGCCTTCCAGCACAACGATCAGGGCACCAGCGCCGCCATCGGCAAACTTTGCGTTCTGGAGTACCGCGCCACCTTGCACTGCCTTCGGCAGTGCGGTCTTGACGTCGGTTCCGGCTTGGATGCAAGAGAGCAGCACGCGGCTCGCCGTGTCTCGCAAGTCATCACCCAGGCCGCCCTGGCGCACGGCGTCCCCCATCATGGGGCTGCCTGCGATGCGGCCGACTTGCGACGAAATCTCGACCCCTGATTTTCCCAACGTCGGCGTCAGTTTCAGCTCCACCGACCCGTCGCTTTCCGCGATCTCGCTAGTCGAGGTTTGCCCGCCCTGCCGCGTGCAAATCCACCGTTCATAGTGCAGCCGGACGAATAGCGTACTGACAGGCGATGCAGGCGACAGCATGGCCTGTTGGACGGCGACTCGTTCACCACAACGGTCGGACCTGTCTACCTCGGCGCGAAGGAGCTGGAGAATGTTCTGCTGCAGGTCCGACAGATCGGCAGTCAATTGCAGTCTGAAGGTTCGCTGGTGACCATCGACCGCAGTCTGGGAAAGTTGCCCAGCGGAAGTGAGTCCGACGACGCGATCGCCGATGCGAGTCGTACTTTTCACTGCCGGGAGTGTGAAGGTCGAGTCCTGGCCGCTGGCGAGAATAATGCCCATCTCGCGTCCGAGAGCAAGCTGCTGATCGGAAAAATCGGAGAGAGCCTTATTTAATCCTGCGGCGCGTGCCTCGGCACCAGAAGATCCGATAACTTGCACACTCTGGTCGAACTTTTTGTCCTCTTGATCGAGGTCGGAATCTGCCTTCTCCAGCCGCTTCGTAGCTTCCTTCAGTCCCGATTTCTGCTGTTCCGAAAATCCCTCCAGAAACTTCTTCGTCTGGCTGCGCGCGTTCTGTACGGCCTGATCGAGAGCTGCATCGCGAGGCGGCCCAGTCGGCCCGGTTTCCGTACTCCCTTGCTGATACTCGTGCAATCTGGCTTTCGTTGCCTCGTTGCTCTTCACAAGCGCCTGAAATTCAGCGATCTGCGCGCTGGTGGCCTGCACATCCATGGCGTGGTGAAAATCCTTCAGAGAATCCTTCTCGTCGACGCCATCGGGCCGGCTGTAGGCGGACAAGCCGCCCTCACCTGAGCTCGGAGCACCGCCGCCATGGTGTTGCGCCTCTGCAATCGCAGGAAGCAGCAGTAAAGCCGCTGAACAGAACAATGTTCCAGCTGCACTCAGTTGCGGCCCGCCTTGACGTGTCACGCGAACTCCGAACATGGACCCCACCGTAAGAAAACGAGCCACCGCCGCTCGGGCTGATCGCCATCTGACCACCTTGCGGCGCTATGTCAGATTGTCTCATCAGGCGGAGAAAAACCATAAATTTTACACATCCTTACGAAGTTTCACTGCAGGATCGCGCTGCGAGAGTTCGAGGAGAAGGAAATCGCGGTGGCCGAGTCAGTCCAGCGTCAACACCACCCAATACACGCCAGTGGGATACGTTACCGTGCGGGCGTAGCAGGCGCCCACCGAGAAGCTGTGCAAGTGGTGGCTTGCCAGGGCGTGGCCGGCTCCGCTGGGGAGCGTTTCGGGATGCAGAGTGTTGTAGGTCATCACGGTGAAGCGTTCGGCGAGTTTGCGAACCGGGGGCGTTCCCAGCTGGTCGGCCTGCGCCATGGAGCAGGCCGCGTCATCGGCGGCGGGCGAATCCTGGCGCGACAGCCCGGGCAGACGCGCTTGCCTGCGCGCTTGAGTCACCGCTGCCGCCACGAGGCTCTTCAGTTCGTTCGAGGAATAGCTGGGCAGGGCGTGGCCAAAATCCTCCACGATGTAAAGCCGGTCTCCACTGCGAACCACGCCCAACCCGACCACGTTGTAGGCCGGGTTGAGCAGGTTGGCGCGATGCGGGGGGGAAAGCATCAGGTGTTGATGTCCGTGCTCGGCGTCGTAGTCGAGCGCGACATTCTCTCCCTCTTGATCAAGCTGGAGCTCGGTGACAGCGGCGAGCCGTTGAGGAAGAGTCGCTTCGCCGTCAAACTGATGGGAAAGTTGCCGGGCATCCAGCATGGCCTGCGCGTGGATTCGTGCAGCCAGAGAGAGTCCGGCATCGAGCGTGAGCAAAGGCACTCCAGCCTGCCGGCGCGACTGATTCGCCAGCGCTAAAAGCTGCTGCTCGATTTGAGGCTCGTAATCTTCGAATGGAATGTCTGCGGTGGTCGCTGCGGTCGGCTTGAGAGTGGCTTTCTGCGCGGTCTGGGCGGGAGCCTCACCGCTGTCAGCCGAAACCGCGAGCAGGCGGCTCGAGGATGGCACGCTCATCACGCTCGCGCTCAACACGAACGCGAGCCATAGTTTGCGGGCTCTATGCATCCAGTTCGGCCTACGCATCTTTTGGCCTACGCATCTTCTGGCCTACGCACCTTCTGGCCACTCAGTGGGCACTCCGTCATCCAGACATGGGAGGAATCGAATTAGATACAAACGATCTATCGGCCAGAACCACTCAAACTTGCTGCTGGTGCTAGGCTAGAAGTCGGCAGAAAGGGAAAGTAGTTACATGCGTCTATGGAACTAGGGATCAGTGGGGTCATTGGCCTGTTGTTTGGCAGCCTGCTTGCATGGCTGGCGCTGCGTTCGCGTGCGGCCTCAGCACAGGCTCGTTTGTCGTTGCTGGAGAAGGAATTAACCGTCGCAAAGGCAGAACTGGCGCGGCTTTTGGCCGATCAGCGCGAACTGGTGGCGGCTCGTGCCAGGCTCGAATCTGCCCTCGATTTGGAACGAAAGGCCAGCGCCGAAAAGATCGATTTGCTCACCCGCGCCGGCGCCGATTTGCAGAATGCCTTCAAAGCACTGGCTGCAGACGCGCTTCGAAACAACAGTTCCTCTTTCTTACAACTCGCTCAGGAAAAGCTGATGCGCTTTCAGAGTGAGGCCAAGGGCGATCTTGATGCGCGTCAAAAAGCGGTCGCCGATCTGGTTGCTCCGGTCCGCGATTCGCTCAGCAAGATGGACGCCCAGATTCAAGAGATCGAGAAAGCAAGAATTGACGCCTATGGCGGGCTGCGCCAGCAAGTGGATTCCCTGCTTTCGGCCCAGAAAGACCTGCGTTCCGAGACTGGAAATCTGGTGCGGGCCCTGCGCACTCCCAACGTCCGCGGCCGCTGGGGAGAGATTCAACTCCGGCGGGTGGTCGAAATTGCAGGCATGCTTCCCTACTGCGACTTCGCCGAGCAGGAGACGATCACGACCGAAGCCGGACGCATGCGTCCCGATCTGGTGGTCAATCTGCCGGGCGGAAAGACGGTTGTGGTGGACGCGAAGACGCCGCTGCAGGCCTTCCTCGACGCATTCGAAACCACAGACGAGGATGCCCGCCGCGCCTGCCTGGCGGCTCATGCCCGCCAGGTGCGCGACCACATCGACACGCTCAGCGGCAAGAAATATTGGGAGCAGTTTGAGGCGACGCCGGAATTTGTCGTCATGTTCCTTCCCGGGGAAACGTTTTTCAGCGCGGCGCTCGAGCAGGACACCGGCCTGATTGAACACGGCGTGCTGAACAAGGTGATTCCAGCGTCACCGACGACGCTGATCGCGCTGCTGAAGGCTGTGGCCTACGGATGGAACCAGGAGAAACTGGCGCGCAACGCCCACGAGATCAGCGCGCTAGGCCGAGAGTTGCACGATCGTTTGCGCAATCTGACCGGCCACATCACTAATGTGGGAGCGAATCTGGATCGCGCCGTGGAATCCTATAACAAGGCCGTAGGATCGCTGGAAAGCCGCGTTCTGGTTTCGGCGCGCAAGTTCACCGAATTGGGGACATCCGTGGCCGAGGACATCCCGGAACTCGAACCGATCGAGACCAGCGCGCGCGCGCTGTCGTTTGACTGGGATGACGAAGCTTCCGAAGCTCCGATACAAGACGAACGCAAAGCCGGCTAACGATTAGGATCCTTGAATTCACTTCTCGAGTTACAGGAATCGCCTGCGAAACCAGCCCTGAATCTCGATTCATGAGCGCAATGTAATTCTGCTCTCCACCTAGACGTGGCCCCTCGTACATGAGTCCTCGGGACCTTCGCGTAATCGCCGCCTAAAGCTTGCAACTGACCCGCCGATACTCACGCTACATGTGGGGATTCCTGCCGGAGTATTGCCCATGGCAGGCAATTAGACCGCTCACATCCCACGATAGCCATGACTGGAACACTCGCGACACCCGAGCACCGGCTTCGTTTGTCAAAAGAGAACGGGCATCAACAAGCTTTTTCTAACCAAGCGTCCTCGTCCGTTGAGGCAGGGTTGCTGAAGAGGATCGAACAGGCGCAAGGCGCAAGAGGAGCGGTGCGGGGGACCGAAAAACGACTTGCCGCGATCATCGAGTCGGCGATGGACGCGATCATCACTGTCGACGCGCAGCAGAACATCGTCATGTTCAATCCCGCTGCGGAGAAGATGTTTGGACTGAGCGCGCATGACGCACTCGGCCGAAACCTCGGTCAGCTAATACCCGGCCGATTTCGCTCTGCCCACGCGCAACAGGTACGCGACTTCGGCGAAACCAACCAAACCCGGCGCCAGATCGGCGGAATGGATTGCCTCTTCGGTCTGCGCGCCGACGGCACAGAATTCCCGGCGGAAATTTCCATCTCGCACATCGAAGACGAAGGGAGCAGGTTTTTCACTGCCATCGTGCGCGACATCTCTGAACGTAAGCGCGCCGAGGAGGAACTCAACCGCAAGGCCGAGGATCTGGCCCGCTCCAACCGCGATCTCGAGCAGTTCGCCTACGTCGCCTCTCACGACTTGCAGGAGCCGCTGCGTATGGTCGCAGCCTACACTCAGCTATTGGCAGAGCGCTACGGCGGAAATCTGGATGCGGCTGCCGACAAATACATCGCGTACATCGTCGAAGGTACGACCCGGATGCAGACCCTGATTCAAGACTTGCTGGCGTTCTCGCGGATTGGACGGAACGGGCGGGAACACCAGAACCTCGACCTGGGGGGCGTGCTGGATGAAGCTGCCGAAAACCTCAAGGCGTCGATTGGAGAATCCCGCGCGGTGCTCACTCATGGGAACTTGCCGGCGGTGCACGGGGAACGGTCGCAACTGGTGCAGCTATTCCAGAACCTGATCGGAAACGCCATCAAGTTTCGCGGAGAAAACGATCCCCGGATTTCGATTTCGGCGGAGCGACAGAATCACGAGTGTGTTTTCGCCGTAGCCGACAATGGAATCGGGATCGCCGCCGAGTATCGCGACCGCATCTTCGAGATCTTTCAGCGCCTTCACAGCCGTGCCGAATACGCGGGCAACGGAATCGGCTTATCCATCTGCAAGAAAATTGTCGAACAGCATGGCGGCAGGATCTGGGTGGAATCGGAACCGGGACGAGGGTCGACCTTCAGGTTCACTCTGCCCGCCGCGCAGACCGAAGGCAGAATCCGGAAAGCGAGTGCACATGCCTATGCCACGAGCGCATGAAATCGTGCTGGTGGATGACAACCCGGCAGATGCCGCTCTGGTGCAAGAAGCGCTTGCAAGAAGCCCGCACCAGAGTCGGCTCACCTGCCTGACTGACGGCGAGCAGGCGGTAGCTTACCTGCGAGATCGCTTGGGTGATGCCGCTCGTCCCCAGCTGATGATTCTCGATCTAAATCTGCCCAAGAAAGACGGACGCGCAGTTCTGGCGTGCGCGAAAGCCGATCCGGACCTGCGCCAGATCCCAGTCGTCGTCTTCAGCACTTCGCAATCCAGCCGCGACATCGCCGGCAGTTACGAACTCGGTGCAAACTGCTACGTCTGCAAGCCCGGAAACTTGCAGGGATTTTTTCAGGCTGTGCGCTCAATCGAAGAATTCTGGTTCGGCTGTGCCAGCCTGCCGAATGGAGGACAATGATGGATCAGGAACCGAAGCGCGTACTTCTCGTAGAAGATAACCCGGGCGACGTTGATCTGGTCCGGATGCGGCTGGTGGACGGCAAAGCCCCGCTGCAGGTGGATTGCGTGGCCCGCCTTTCGGATGCTCTGGAGGCATTGGACCGCGAGCCTCCTTCGCTGGTGCTGCTGGACTTGAATCTTCCCGACAGCCGCGGTGCCGAAACTTTCCGCAAAGTTCGCGAAAAAGCGCCCAACGTTCCGGTGGTCGTCCTCTCCGGCCAGGATGACGAGGGACTGGCTGTGAAAGCCGTGCATCAGGGAGTGCAGGATTACCTGGTGAAGAGCGAAATTTCCAGCCGGCGGCTGGAGCAGGCGATGCGCTATGCGGTCGAACGCCAGTCGTTGCTGCGCTCTCTCGACATGGCACGCAAACAGCAGATCGAATTCAAGAATCAGTTTCTATCCCACGTTTCCCACGAGCTGCGCACGCCGTTGACCTGCATCCATCAGTACGTCACGCTGCTGCTTGATGGACTTGCCGGAGCGCTCGCCCCCGACCAGGCGGACCACCTCAAAACTGTACTGAAGAGCGTGAACCAGCTACACGCCATGATCCGCGATCTGCTGGAAGCCACCCGCGCCGACAGCGGGAAGTTGCGCGTCGAAACGCGCTGTATCTCCCTGGGCAAACTGATCGAGCAAGCCGTGGCCATGATGCTGCCCACGGCGCAAGCGAAGCAGATCGGCATCGAGATCGGCTTCGACCACCGAATTCCGCTGGTCAACGCCGATCCCGACCGCATTCTCGAGGTGCTGATCAATTTGCTTGACAATGCCATCAAGTTCACCCCCGCCGATGGAGCGGTGACGGTGCGCGCCTGCATGCAGAACACGGATCCTGACATGGTCTACGTCTCGGTGTGCGACACCGGGCGCGGAATCAGCCCGGAGGCGAAGACCCTGATTTTCGAGCGCCTGTATCAGGATCCTGATTCGGTCGACAGCAATCGTAATGGACTGGGACTGGGGTTGTTCATTTGCCGCGAGTTGATCCGACTGCACAAGGGCAACATTACTGTCGCCAGCGAGCCTGGGCACGGCAGCACGTTCACTTTTTCTCTTCCGGTTTATTCGTTGGCAAAGCTGCTGAGCCCAGTGATCACGTATCAAGGCAGTCTGCGCCCATCGTTCGTGCTGGTGCAGGTCGACCTAAAGCCGCTTTTGAATCCTCCGTTAGGCAACTGGAAGGAAACCTGGCAGGAATGTCTGGAAACGCTGCGACGCTGCGTCTACCTCGACAAGGACCTGGTACTTCCGCCCATGGGATCAACCGGCCCAGCGGAGACCTTCTTCGTAGTGGCCTCGACGGACATGCAGCGCTCCGGAATCATGACCACGCGCATCCGCGAACAACTGGAACGGATCGTCGACCTTAAGAAAAAAGCTACGCTGACGATCATTACCAAGCCAGTGGAGTTCTTGCGCGCTCCTGATGGCGCAAACCTGGAAGCACAGGTCGAGCACGTTGCCCAAAGAGTGACGGAGATGGTGATGAAAGCTCTCGGGAAGGAACAGGGCTGCGCTGCGAAAGCGCAGTGAAGAGATTCGACAGGAGCAACAACTACACGCAAAGGAGAACAACCATGCAAAAGCACAAGATTCTGGTGGTGGACGACGACGCTGACCTGGTGCGGGCCCTGCGGCTCCGCCTCCGTTCCAGGAACTACGACATTGTCACTGCGGGCGACGGGTATTCCGCGATTGCTGCGGCGCAGAAGGAGCGGCCCGATCTGATTGTCCTCGACCTGGGTCTGCCGGCTGGGGACGGCTTCGTGGTCCTCGAGCGGCTGCAGAAAAGCGACGCTCTGTCGGCAGTTCCAGTTATCGTGCTGAGTGCGCGCGATCCGCAGACCAACGAGGAACGCGCCCTCAAGGCTGGCGCGGCAGCATTCTTCCAGAAACCGGCTGACAATGACGAGTTGTTGAATGTTATTCGCGTGAGCCTGCCGGCAAACCGGCCATCGGCTGTTCGGCCGTCATGACCTACCCGTTTGGAGCAGTGCAACTCGACAGAGCCCAAGCTGGCATGCTCGACCTGTTTGGGCTCTGCCGCTCGTTTTTGCGCCTCCCGCACACCCTTCTCGATTCCCGGACCCGCCTACAAAGAACCGGGATGCCCGAGATGCCGTGATTTTGTCAACGCGCAATTCTTTGTAACTGCAAGACTCGCTTGGGAAAATCGCTACAAAATCCCACAGAGACATCCAAAAAGGCATAGTTGAGGGTCGAAACTGCATCTATAATCTCGGAAGTAGCTTTATCTGTGGGACTTAATTGCGACAGCCGGGCGCAGACATGGCAGCGAAGTTGCTCAAAGATGATCGGCCGGGTCTCGTTCCTACACGTGTGCAGCCCCAGGGGGGTTCGGGGCCGACGCCGCAACCCATGAATTGGGAGAGCCAAGCCCGTTTTGTCGCGGTTGTCCTGTTTCTGCTGACCGTGACGGCCGTCGTCTTCGCCGGCTTCAATTTCGAAAAGGAACGGACTTCTTCCATCCCAGATGACGGCGTCTGGTGGGTGGAGCGCGGCGGCCACTTGGTGGCTGAGCGGGTTGAGAGCGATGGGCCGGGTCAGAAGGCTGGCGTCAAGAAGGGCGACCAACTGGTCTCCGTCAACGACCAGGAGATTAACAGCACTCCGGGTCTGGAGCGCCAGCTTTACCGCACTGGGGTGTGGTCGAAGGCATCCTATTCGCTGATTCGCCAGTCGGTCTCGCTCGATTCACAAGTCATTCTGGTTCCTTTCGACCAGTCCCCGCATGATCCGAGATTCTGGTTGCGGCCGATCGCTCTGATTTATCTCGGAATCGGCTTGTACGT
>CAYOUY010000268.1:0-9596 GCA_964407245.1 uncultured Acidobacteriaceae bacterium | reverse complement strand
GTTGTGAAATGTGGGAGGTGAACTAGACGGTCGTCACAGCGCGCGGCCTACAGCTCAGAACATGTGCTGTTGAGACTGTCACGAGAATCGGTGGAAATACAGCAAACGGGAGTGGCACTCCAAAAGTTCGGAAATGTGAGGGCTTGAGAGTGTTGACTGTTTTGTGCGCGAATTGTTCTTGGTACAACCTTCACGAATTATTCTGCATCGAATCCGTCCGTCCCGATCCACAACTGCGCCAGCAGTTGCAGGTTCTTTTTGTACGTACGCGTAACTGTGTACTCGCGGCCTCCCTTAACGCGTACAACGTACTCGCCGGCGCGCCGGGGTTGAATCTCCTCGACCAGCGCCGCATTCACCAGCACAGATCGGTGAATTCGCGCAAAACCGTGTGGTTGCAGCCTCTCTTCCATGGTTGCGATGGATTCTCGCAACAGGTGCGAGCTGGAGACGTGGTGCAACAAGACGTAGTTTCCTTGTGCTTCGATCGCGATTACATCGGCTGCGTCGATCAGCAAGATCCTTCCCTTCGCCTTGATGGCGATTCGCGCAGACTTCCATTTTGCAGGCATCGGTGACGGTAGCAGGGGGGCGATGAAGCTTGCCGTTTGCTCTGCTTCCTCCTGAAAAAATTCGACACTCATAGGCTCGTGAATGGCTCCAAGCGATTTGCTAGCACGTTTGCTTCCACAGCCGCCTTTTTCGATGTTCAGAGTGGTCCCTGGGAAAGCCTTGGCGGATTGAGCTGCGCCGGGCCTCCCATTTTCTGTCGATTACGTGAGTAATCCGAAGTTACGGCGCTCGATTGCCGATGAAGTTAACACCGATGGTGTGCGTATTCTCGCGTCCGGGTGGGCTCTCGCGAACGGTGGTCACCGTGGTGTTGCTGGCGGGCGCAGCATGGTCACAGCAGGATTCCGCGGATTGGCAACAACAGGTTCGCAATGATGTGCGCCTTCATCATCTGGACGCCGCTCTCACACTGGTTCAGCAACGGCTCGAGCAGGCGCCTTCCGATCTCGAGGCTCACGGCTGGCTCGCCCGCCTGCTGGCCTGGCAGGGGCAATGGGCCAGTGCGGAGTCCGAATATCGTCTGGTGCTCGCTTACGCTCCGCGCGATACCGAGATTCTCTGCGGGCTGGCAGACGTTCTTCTTTGGCAAGGAAAAACGAAAGAGGCTCTCGCCGTCATTGACCGCGCGCGGGAACTGGATCCGACTCAACCTGAAATTCTTCTACGGCGCGCTCGCATTCTGACTCTTCTTGCCGATAGTGCGGAGGCGCGCACCCAGTACCGCGAACTGCTTAGGCTTGACCCGGCCAATCAGGAGGCGAAGAACGGTCTTGTCGGTCTCGCGACCGAAGACAAGCACGAATTTCGCTTGACCGCCGACGCCTCGACATTTAATTACACCGGACCCGCCGAGGACCAAGTTCTGCAGCTCACCTCGCACTGGGATCCGCGCTTCGTAACAAACTTCGCGACCGGCTTCTATCAACGCTTTGGCCAGCACGCGGCCGATGTTGTCGCCAGCATTTCTTACCGCGCCACGAAAAGTGACTCGGTGAGCGTTGGTACGGCAGTCGCCAGCAACCAGGCAATTATCCCCAAGGATGAGACGTTCTTCGAGTACGGACACGGATTCCGGTTTTCTGATCGCTGGGTCAAAGGCCTTGAAGTTTCCTATCTGCAGCACTGGTTCTGGTACCAGGGCGCGCACGTTCTCACGCTAAGCAGCACGCAGCTCTACTACTTGCCGAGAGAGTGGACCTGGTCGATCACCGTGACTGGAGCCCGCAGCGGTTTCACCGGGACCACGATCGAGTGGGTTCCATCGGGAATGACCAGGCTGACGTTCCCGATCCATCACAATATCAGCGCAAGCCTGCTGTTCGCCAACGGAACGGAAAACTTCGCGCAAGTGGATCAGATCGGGCACTTTTCTGCGCGCACTTTTGCCGGCGGCCTGAGATATCGCTTCGCCCCGGGACAGGACATCAACGGCTACATCGCGATTCAGCGCCGATCGGATGGAGATACGCAAAACAGCTTTGGAGTGAGCTATGGATTTCACTTCTAGGCTCATGCCCGATCTCGGGTTTGCCGGCCTCATCCTGAAGGCGATCCTGTTCTCACTCGCCGGCATATTTCTGCTCATTGCCTTTATCGCGCTCCGGCGCTGGTATCGCGGGCGCTACTTCCAGCGACTCAGCGAACGCACCTTCGCACTCCGGTCACAATGGGATGGCATCCTGAGCGGGGCAGTTCCGGCGGAATCGTGGCGGCTCAACAACCTGGATTGCGAGATCGTTGAATCGATCCTGCTGGCCAGCATTGAACTCGCCGATTCAGACGAGCTGTCAACTCTGTTGAACTGTTTGCGCCGCAGCGGGCTGCTCGACATGCGCATTCATCAAGCCCGTGTTACGACGGGATGGAAGCGGCGTACTGCGCTGGTTGCGCTCGGTCGTACTCGCGCTCCCGAAGCGATTCCGGCTCTGGCCGAGGCACTGGACGCGCCGGAGGAGGAAACGCGCATCGCCGCCGTCCGCGGGCTGGCCAACACTGAACTTCCAGAGGCTGCGATTCCAATCCTTGATTGCCTGCTTCTCGGCAAACGCTCCATTCCTGAGCACACGCTCAAGAACGCACTGGCCAGCTGCTGCAGACACTCGCCCGGCGTTCTGCTGCGCTATTTGAAACAGTCCAGCGGCCGGCCGCGAGAGTTGCTGGCGCGCGTTCTGGGCGAGCTGGCCAGCTCAGACCTTGGCGAAGATTTGATTCTGCTGGCGACCGATTCCGATGCCGAAGTTCGTGCCTCGGCAGCGCGCGCCCTCGGCAACTTGCAACCATCGTTTGCCCTGCCCGTGTTGTCCGTCATGGTCGGGGACAAGGAATGGTTCGTGCGGCTGCGCGCTGTGGTCGCGCTGGCGTCCATCAAGCACGCGCTCCGCATCCGCCCGTTGCTGCATGCACTCTGCGACCCCAACCGCTACGTGCGCCAGAGGTCGGCGTGGGCTTTGGCTCACATCGGATCAAACCTCGACGACATCCTCACCCAGGTCGTCGAGACGAAGGACAACTACGCGCTGCAGGCCTTCATTTCGGAACTTGAGCGTTCCGGCGCGATCGAGAATCTCGTTGAAGCTCTCGAAAATCATCCTGGACAAAACGCGGCGCGCAACATTTTGTTGCGCACGCTCAACGTGTGTCGCCAGGACATCGAACAGGCAAACAAAGCCTTTGCCGCAGCCGGCGGAGCGAAGTGATGCGTGCCTGGCTCGATCTTGCGAACAACACGCTGTTCGTCTACTACCTCGCCTCCAACCTTATTTATCTGCTGCTGCTCATCACCGCCATCTCGCGCAACACATGGCATCGCCACCGTCTGGCTAGCCTGCGCCTCGAGCGATTCAAGATATCTCCTTTCACTCCGCCTATTACTCTCATCGTTCCGGCGCACAATGAGGAAGCGTTCATTACCGACAGCATACGCGCCCTGTTGACCCTCGATTACCCCAGCCTCGAGGTGATCGTCGTGAATGACGGTTCGCGCGACAACACGCTGGCACAGCTGAAGGCCGCGTTCCGCCTTCGTGCCGCCCGACTTCTTTACATTCCAGACATCCCGGCTGCGCCCGTACGACAGATTTACAAGAGCGATGTCGAATCACGGCTGCTTGTCCTTGACAAGGAGTCGGCTGGGAGCAAAGCCGACGCCATCAACGCCGGGCTCAACGCCGCAACCAGCCCCTACGTCTGCGTGGTCGACGCGGACTCCATTCTGGAAAAGGATTCGCTGCTGCGAATTATGGCCGGCGTATCTTCCGATTCCCAACGAATCGTCGCCGCTGGCGGAATTGTGCGTGTTCTGAACGGTTGCCGCGTCTCTGCCGGAGAACTCAATCAGGTGAGTCTCCCTCAACACAGCATCGAAATTCTGCAAGTGATCGAGTATCTGCGCGCTTTCTTGATCGGACGCGAAGCCTGGGCGTACTTTAGGGCGCTGCCGATCATCTCCGGCGCTTTCGGCATTTTTCGCGCTGATCTGGTGCGCGAGGTCAAAGGATTTCGCCCGCATGCGATTGGCGAAGATTTTGATCTGGTTGTGCGCATGCATCGCCTGCTGCAGGAACAAAAACGGGATTACCACATAACATTCGTTCCCGATCCTACCTGCTGGACGGAGGTTCCCGGCGACCTGCGCTCGCTGGCCCGTCAGCGCGCCCGGTGGCACAAAGGGCTCATCGACACTCTCTGGCCCAACCGCGACATGCTCCTTCGCCCGCGCTACGGCCGCGTCGGTTTTCTTATTTTGCCCTATATGTGGATCTTTGAATTTTTCGCTCCCATTGTTGAACTCATCGGATACACCAGCATCGTTCTCGCTTTCGCTCTCGGAATGCTCGGCCGCCAGTTTTTTCTCTTATTTCTGATCTTTGGATATGCCTTCGCCACGCTGATTTCCATTGGCTCCGTGCTGCTGGAGGAGCTGACGTATCGGCGCTACAGCGACTGGCGCGAAGTCGGCCGCTTGCTTCTCTTTTGTCTCTTCGAGCACTTCCCCTATCGCCAAATGACTTTGATCTGGCGGCTGCAGGGGATTTGGCAGTACTTGCGCGGCGACCTCCGCTGGCGAGAAATGAAACGGACTGGAGTCTCGAATGCAGGGGAACAGGATGCGTGACGCGAACCTCTCATGGCATCGGCAGGCGCCGGCTTTATCTCTGATCTCCGCTCTACTGCGCACGTTTTTCTTCGCTCCGCTGGTCGTCGCTTTTGGCCTGGCCAATTGCGGGCGCGACCCTGCCACTGCTCTCCATAAGGCCGATGTTCCAGTTCAACCCTTGGCACACTCGCTCGACTCTTTCACGGCCGAGTTTCCAGAAGCGTTCCCAATGCAGGTGGCCGTCTATTGGACCAATCCCAACGGGAGCGTGCTTGAGATCGCGCACAGCCTGCGCGCCATGGGTATTCCGTTTTTCATCACGGAAAATTTCGCCCAGGCCTTGCACCATCGGCTCATCTTGCTCTATCCGGAGATCGATGCGCAGACCTTTGACGATCGGCAGGTCGCCGAATTGCGCGACCACGTCGATCGCGGCGGCTGCGTGTTCGCCGTCAACGTTACAGCCGGATCGCTGCGGCCGCTGTTCGGCTTCCAGCAAATAGCGCCGTCGAAGCGACGTTATCGTGTGAACTTTGTGCCGGGCGCGGATGACATTCTGCGCTATCTCAATCGTCCGCAGGAATTGCAGGTCCCCCTCGGCAGTCCGCAGGCTGGAGCCATCTTCTGGACCAATGGCTACACTCCCGACGCGCACGCCAGGGTGCTCGGCCGGTTCGAAGACGGCAGCGCCGCCTTGCTGGCCAACCGTGCGGGCAGAGGGCGCACTTACCTCGCCGGCGTCAGCTATCACGACGTGGTCCTGCGCAATCAGGTCAACCGCGACTTCAACGCAGAGCGGCATTACGTGAACCACTTTGAGCCTGGCGCCGACGTTTGGATGCTGCTGCTCCGTGCCTGGTATGAATCGTGCCAACCCGACTCCGTGCGTCTCGACACCATGCCTTCCGGTCTTAGTTCCGTCCTGCTGTTGTCGCACGACGTGGACTGGGAAAATTCTTTCGCCCCGGCGCTGGATTTTGCGCGCATGGAGAAAAAGCACAACGCGCTCAGCACGTTCTTCATCCAGACCAAGTATGTCAGCGACGCCAACAGCAAGGCATTCTTTTTCGGCGGGGATCTCGAAGATCTTCGTCAACTGTATGCGGACGGTTTTTCTGTGGGCAGTCACTCCATAATCCATTCGCGGGGATTTAACAAGTTCGATCTCGGAACCAGCCAGGAAACATTCCCTGCGTATCAGCCTCGCGGCACGGGTTTCGAGTCTGCCGCTGGCGCCACTGTGTTCGGCGAAGTCCGCGTCAGCAAGGAATTGCTGGACGGGAACCTGTCCGGCCAGGCGACGGTATTCTTTCGAGCGGGCCATCTGCGCGTTCCACCGTCGTTGCCCGAAGCCCTGCAGCGTTGCGGCTACGAATTTGATTCTTCATTCACAGCGGGCGATGTGCTGACGAATTTTCCCTATAGCTTGCCGTTGGACCTGGGATTCACCGAGGACAGCGGACTGTATGAATTTCCCGTTACGTTTGAAGATGAGGAATCCGCTTTGGCTGGCCGGATCAATCAGACTCTCGACGTGATTCGCGCCAACGCCGAGAACGGCGCAGTGAACTTGCTCCTGATTCATCCGAACGTGGGCGGAGAAAAGCTCAAGGCAGAGGAGGAATTACTCAATCGGCTGCCGCCTGACGTCTCTGCCGGTGACATGCTAACGTTCGCAGAGTTTTGGCGTGCCCGCGATCGCTTGCAATGGTCAGTCAGTGCCATATCGCCTGCGACGGTTGTTCTCAGCGTCAAGTCCGCCGAAGACGTTCACGGTTTGACCCTCGACTTCGGTCGGCAAATCGACCGTGTCGACGCTGGCGCATCGCTATTGAGCAACCACCACAGGATCGTGCTCACAGACCTTCACGCTAACAAACCGGTTACCCTCCACATTCGTTACGCGAAGTAGTGCACGATGCCAGCTAGTAATGGAGCGCCAGCAGGGCATCTTCAGCCATTGCGCAAGCTATCAGTTCAGCTTGGCAAATTCCGCCCGGGCTTGCTTCAGGATGGGAATATCAGAATCGGCGTCTTTCCAGAGAGAGAAAAATTCTTTGTAAGCGGCGAGAGCGCGGACGCGGGCGGCATCGGCGTCAGCGCCCTGCGATGTTCCGGCTTCAAGAGCATTGGCGCGAGCCACTCCCAGATGCGCTAGAGCTCCGGTCCAGCAATTCCAGACGATGCCGTTGTGGTCGATGATCTTCTGAAATTCGTTGGCGGATGCGCTGGCCTGGCCTGCGGCGAGGTAAGCTTCGCCGCGAACGTAAATGTCGTAGAGGCACGATAGATTGTTCACGAACGTGATCTGCCCCAACTCAATGTTCGAGGCCGCTTGCAGCGCACTGACCGAGGCCTGCGGTTGCGCTGATCCCCGCGCCAATTCGGCATGGATCGCGGGCAACCACAGCGATTGCATTTGCGTGTCCAGGGGATAACGCGAATTCAAGTCCTTCGCCAATTGCTCTGCCCGTGGCGTATCGCCAGCCATGGCGAAGGCAAGCGCGGCTTCGCTGTTCACCCCCTGGCTGCTGGGCGCCAGCTTTAATCCTTCCGCGGCTTCCTGCCGCGCTTCGTCGCGATTCCCGACAGCCGCTTCGTAGAGCGCCAAATTCTCCAGCCAGACGCCCGCATTTTCTTTGCTGTCAGCGCGAATGGCAGACTCAACCGCCCGCTTTACCAGATCTCGCGCGTTATGCAGTCGCCCGTGGTAGGCTTCACTGTCGGCGCCGAAGGCCAGCCCATAGTTTTCCTCGGGCTTGCCGTCGAACCAATGCAATTGTTCCGCCATCGCTGCAGAGTCCGAGGCATGGAACGCGAGAATATACACTGCCAGGCGCGTCTGGTAGTCTTCCAACTTTCTTGCTTGTGCCTCGCTGATTGTTTTGCGAGCGTCATCAAATCTTTGCAGCCCGATGTACGAGTCAGCGAGATTGTCGTAGGGAGCCACGTTGTCGGAATTCAGCTTCAGTTCCTCCAGTGACATTTCTGTCGACTTCTCGTACTGTCCCTGCTCGGCATACACGACGCCCAGATTCAGATGTGCTCCTTGGCTTCGTGGGTAACTTGCAATCTCCTCCTCATAAGCCTGCGCCGCCTTGCCCAACTCTCCCGTGACGTTCAGGTAATACGTAGCGGTTATGGCCAGCTTTTCTCGCTCGCTGGCGTGATCGCGCAATTCGAAAGCCTTGGTCAGGTATTCGCTGGCGCGTCCTGTTTGGGCGAGAGTGAAGTATTCGCCGCCCACTGCCATGTAACCCATGGCAAAACTGGGATCGAGCTGAATCGCCCGTTGATGATAGGGCAAAGCCGCGACCGGCCCTTGCTCGCGATCGGTTTTCTGCCCCAGGCTATAAGCCTTCAAAGCTTCCAGCGACGAGGTCGTCGCTTGTTCCAGTGGAACGTCGAACCGCTGCACAGTGGCCAGCGACTCACCCATCTCGGCGCGCAGTTTGGAAACGGCATTGCCGAGAACATCCAGAACTCGCTCTTTTGACGGAGACGTGACTTGCTCCTGCGCCAGCACGTCGCCATTCTGACAATTGACCGCCTTCAATCCCAAAACGTATTCACTCCCCAAACTTCCGATCGAGCCGGCGATATAGGCTTTGCTTCCCGCGCGCAGGCAGACTTCTCGCGCCAGCTCTGGAGTCAGCCTGGTTCCGGAGCCACGCGTCATCCGCTGCAGCGTCTCCGCCACTGTGTTTTCCGAGAGCACATTCAAGAACGGGGATTGATTCAGAGCAACGCTGAGTCCTGTCTTAAGTGTGTCGTCGAAAACGGGGTCATTCGTGCTATTGGAAAAATCAGCGAGTACAACCGTATCCCGGCTGGTCAGCGATTGCTTTCGATGCGAGCGAAAGTAGATCAGTCCAGCGCCCACGACCGCCAGCAACACTGCAGCGGCGGCATAGTAGAGCTTCCCGATCCTACGGTGGCCCTGGGTCCGCTCGTCGGCCGCCGCCACCGCGGCTGTGACGTGCGACTCGGTGTCGCGCTTGAGGCGCTGCAAATCTGCGCGCATCTCGGCCGCACTCTGATAACGAAGATTGCGCTCTTTTTCCAGCGCTTTTTTGATGATCCTTTCCAGATCCGTCGGCACGTCCGGATTCAACCTCACCGGCGCCACCGGCGTGGCATCAAGAATCGCTTTGAAGATGACGGCGGAACTTTCCCCGCGGAACGGCAGCGTGCCTGTCGCCATCTCATAGAGCACGGCGCCGAACGAGAACAGGTCGCTGCGCGCGTCCAGATCCTTCGCTCGCGCTTGCTCGGGAGACATGTACGCCACGGTGCCCATCGTCGAGCCCGGGCTTGTCAAGTGCGATTCTGCTATCGCAAAGCCTTCCACCGTGGCAGCGGTGATTCCGCTTCCGGAAACAGAGGCGGACTTCACCTTGCAAAGTCCGAAGTCGAGAATCTTGGCGTGCCCGCGCTTGGTCACAAAAACATTGGCGGGCTTGATGTCACGGTGAACAATTCCCTGAGCGTGGGCCGCATCGAGGGCATCGGCAATTTCGATCGCCAGACTGAGTAACTCGTCCATCGGGAGCGGCCTGCCCGCGATGCGATGCTTCAGCGTCACGCCATCCAGAAACTCCATGACGATGAAAGGCTGGCCTTCCTGTCCGATCTCGTGGATAGTACAGATGTTGGGGTGGTTCAGTGCGGACGCTGCTTGCGCTTCCCGCAGAAAACGCGCAAGGGCTTGCGGGTCCCGTGCTACGTCGTCAGGAAGAAACTTGAGAGCTACAAAGCGGTGCAGAGTGACGTCCTCGGCTTTGTATACCACTCCCATGCCACCACCGCCGAGTCTCTCCACGATCCGGTAGTGCGAAATCGTCTGACCGATCATTCGAAACAGCACGCCTTTCGGGTCGGTCCATCTTACGGACGGCCCCATCAGTCAGTCAATGAAGCGCCGGGG
>CAYOUY010000267.1:0-15604 GCA_964407245.1 uncultured Acidobacteriaceae bacterium | reverse complement strand
CGTTGATGTTGAGCACGGCTACGCCCTGTAACTGGGCGACCTTGTTGAGATTGAAATCGTTGGTCAGGATTTTGCCTTCATACATTTTCGCCAGTTCGATGAGCTTCATGTCGACTTCGCGGATGGTGGGGAAATCGTCTTCCACGATCTGAATGGTCAGGTTCGCCACCTTCTGCAGGCGCTGCAGAATATCCAAGCCGCGTCGCCCGCGATTACGCTTCAGCGAATCGGCCGAGTCCGCCACCAACTGCAATTCGCGCAGCACAAACTGCGGCGTGACAATCACGCCGTCCAGAAATCCGGTCTCGGCAATGTCGGCAATGCGCCCGTCGATAATGACCGAGGTGTCGAGAATCTTGTAACTTTTCTTGCCCTGCTTTTCGCCGCCGAAGATGCCGCCGAGCGCGGCCAGATTCAGCAGGTCACCCTTGTTGGCGCCGACGATCAGGCCGACGTAGGCCATCAGCAGCATGACCATGATCTGCAGGAAGCTCTGCGTATTTCCCTGAGGTACGCTGCTGCGGATCACGAGGGCAAACAGGTAGGCTCCGCAGATGCCGAGGATGCTGCCGATGGCGGCTCCAATCAGCCGTTTCAGGCTCACCGTACGCAGCTTCCATTCGAAGAGAACGATCGCCAGCCCGGTCACCAAGCCCACGCCGGCGTCCCAGAGTCGCGGCAGACCGAAAGGCTCGATCACGAAGCAGGTAACCGCAACGACGACAACAAAAAGAAGACGTACAAGAATGATATCCACGGCTAACCTCCCCGGATGCAGCAGCGCCCCAATCTGCGGCCTGATGCACCCGTGCCGTCTGCTCGCCGCCCCAGGGCGAGACCGGCCTTGCGCATGCGGGGCGCGATGAATAAAGGGGAAGAAAAACGCCCCGTCCCGGCCGTGGGCTGGGGCTTGGCCGGGCGAATCAGTAATCCAACGCCATGAGTATATACCTGCCGGTTAACGGCGGCGAAAGAATCCGGATCGCCTTTGGACTGGCCCCGCTCGAATACCCGCTGTACGGGCAGGCACCGCCGGGTCTCGATTCCTCCTGCTAAACTTTTCTCCATGAAAGCGTTGGTCATTAGTCATCTCTCCGGTCCTGAGGCCCTCACCGTCGAAAATGTTCCCGACCCTCAACTGAAGCCCGGACAAACCATGGTGCGGGTGACCGTCGGCGGCCTGAATTTTGCCGATTTCACGACCACGAAGGGGGGATATCCCGGCACGCCTCCGCCGCCGCTGGTGGCAGGGCGCGAGTTTTCCGGCGTCGAAGAAAGCACCGGACGCCGCGTAATGGGATATGCGCAGTGGGCAGCCTTTGCCGAAAAAATTGCCGCCTACTCGCATATGATCTGGCCCGTCCCCGAGCATTGGACCGACGAGCAGGCCGCCGCTTTCCCAGTAAATTTCTTCACCGCTTACCTCGGCTACTGGCAGGCGGGAATGACGCATCATGCAGCGGAACAGTCCGTGTGGGGCCGGGTCTCCGACCCGGCCGAGCGGAGCGAAGCTCCGCGCCGTACTCCTCGCGTCCTCATCCACGCTGTCGCAGGCGGCGTCGGCACAGCGGCGGTGCAGATCGGCCACATTCTCGGAGTGGAAATGTATGGAACATCTTCTTCCGACGAAAAGCTGGCAAGGGTAAAGGAACTCGGGCTCCAGCACGGCATCAACTACAAGCGGCAGGACTACGAAGAAGTCGTCAAGAACCTGACCCACGGGGAAGGCGTGGATGCCGTCTTCGAAATGCTAGGTGGAGAACACACCGCCAAAAGTCTGCGCTGCCTGTGCGACTTCGGCCGCGTCATCCAGTACGGCACGGCGACCGGGAAGGCCCCGCAACTCGACCTGCGCGCCATGTATGCAAAATCGGCGAGCGTGCAAGGGCTGTGGCTGACTTATCTCTCGCAGAAGCCGGAGATCATGGAACCGGCGTGGCGGCAACTTTCGGGCTGGATCGCGGACAAAAAGCTGACGCCCCAGGTCGGCGCCGAATTCCCACTGGAGCGCGCCGTCGAGGCCTACAGGCTGCTCGAAGAGGGCAAGAATTACGGGAAAGTTGTGATCAGGATCGCCTAACGGATGAGTCGCCCACCAAACACTTTTTCGTTGGTTGAGGCAACGTCCATTCCGCCTCAATTCTTCCCCAGCAGCATGATCCGCAGCGCAAACGCCCGCCCAATGCCGTCAATAAACGTCGGAGCGGGATGCGTCGCATCGATCGTCGCATTCACTCCCGTCACATCCGGATGGTTGGTGATGTCATTGAACCCGGCACGCAGCTCCCACGACCGCCGCCGCGTCCGGAACCGTTTGGCAAACTGCAAATTCAGCGTGTAATACTCCGGAAAACGCAACGACGACGAAGGCGCGTAGCCCGGCGCGATCCCTCCCTGATCCGTCGTTCCAAAAAACGGCAGCCCCGTCCTCGCCTCGCCCGAATACACAATGTCGAACTTGTGAATCACCGGCAGATTGAAACCCGGCAGCACACCCCAGCTCAGGAACCGGTTCGGCACATCCCACGGATACGGCCCCGGCAGCTGCGTGCTGAGCAACGGAATATCCAGGCTGAAGTCGAAAATCTGGTTGCTGTGCGCGCGCGACCGCGTATACGCGCCAAAAATCTCATACCGGTCGTGAAAGCGGTGCCGCGCGCTGATGGTGAGCGCATCGTAGCGGTCGTCGCGTCCGTTCCCCAGCAGATACACGCCGTAGCTCGTGCCGTTCAGCGTGTTGTAGGCGAAGCCGTGCGTTCCGCGTTTCTCCAGGAACTCGAGCTTCAGAAAAACGGCGTGCGGCAGCTGCTGCTCCAGGCTCGCGCTGGTGTTGATGTAGCGCGGCGCTTCCAGCGCATTTCGATTCACCTCAAATGACGTCGGAACCGGCACCGGCTCCGGCGTCACGTTTCCGTTCGCGTCGGTCGGCTCCGTCGTCGCGCACGGACCCGCCGGCCCCGCCACGCACTTGAAGAAATAATCTGTCCGCTCTCCCTCCAGCGGCTGATGAACCAATCCCAGATTCGTTCCGTCATAAATGATTCCCACTCCTGCCGAGAGCTTGGTCTTGGCCTCATCGTCAAGAATGTAAGTTCCACCCAGCCGCGGAGAAACCAGCGGCGCCCGCACCAGCTGATCCCAGTCCAGCCGCACTCCCGGCTCAAACAGCAGACGATGCGTGATCAGCCACCGGTCCTCCGCATACGCGCTGCCTTCGGTGTTGTAGAGCGGCGCGTAGTTGCCTCCGGAGAAAACCGAATAGCGGGTGCAGATATACGGTGCCACGGGAACACCGCTGGCATCGGTCGCGCAGGGCTGCGCTGTCTGGCCCGGCCCCGGCGCTCCCTGCTGCTCAAACGAAATCGGCTGCCGCAGAAACTGCGCGTTGTAGTTCAGCCGGTCGGCGTCCATCCCAACTTTCACGTCGTGGCGCCCGTGCCACTGCTTCGGTGGCAGATACAGGTTGGCCAGCGCCTGCACCCTCCGCGCCGTCGCATCCTCGTGCAGGTAGTAATTTCCGGCCGCCGAAAAGAACAGCTCGATGTACGGTTCGTCCCCTCGCGGCGTCAGGGTCGTGTTGTACTCGACCACGCCGAATCCGGTTTCGAGCAGAGCTCCGTTGTGAAAATAATGCTGATCCTTCAGCGAACCGAAATACGCCGTCTCCACTTCTGTCGGAGTGGCCGACCGCGGCACCAGAAATCCCAGCCCGTCATATTCGTCGTGGTAGTAATTCGAGAGAAAGCTCGCCGTGAAAATATTTCGCGCGCTCCAATTCGATTGCACCTTGGCCAGGTTGTCCGCGCGCCACACGTAGTCACGATCCTGTCCGGCCGGCAGCTGCGGCGCCACGTTGTCGTCAAACTCGCCGTCCAGCGTGTCAATGAACCACGTCTTCCCTTTCTGGATCGGGCCCGACATCGAGTAGATTGGCGTCCATGACCCGATCGAAAGCCCTTTTGCAGTCGAGGGCGAGGGAATGAAATCGGTGGTCAGGAACCGGAAGCGGTCGTCGCCCATGGTCGTGTTCAGCGCCACCACACCGCCCGAGCCTTTGCCGAACTCGGCCGCCTCGCGCGCCGGCGTCACCTGGATCGAGCGGAACGAATCCACGCTCGTGCGGATCGCCAGTTGCCCGTTCGTCGGCTGGCTCACGTTGAAGCTGTCGAGCAGGACCAGCGTCTGATAGCCTTCGGCTCCAGCCACATGCAGCTGGCCAAATGCATCGGGCGTGACCCCCGGAACAAAATTCAGCGCGTTGCGATAGTCGTGCGGCCCGGGATAGGGAATGTCCACGATCTCGCGCCCGCTGAGTTGTTCCGTGGAGGAAACCTGCGCCGGATCAATCGCCGGCGCCGATTCCACAACCTTCACCACTTCCCGCACCGCCGGGATCGCCGCCAGACTCACGTCCACTTCCGGGACCGTCCCCACCTGCACTTCCAACGACGACGCGTAAAACCCGGTTTTCTCCACGCGAATCTCATACCGCGCGGAAGCCAGCCCGGCGAACTCACAGCGTCCCGCGAAGTCGGTTTCGCAGCGAATGGGATTGGCAACGTTCTCAGTCTTCACCTGCACGCGCGCCCCGATCACCGGCGTAGCGTTTTCGTCCGTCGCCACGACGACCAGCTTTTGCGCTTCCGCGCTGCCGACCGCCGTTGCTTCCTGCGCCGTGGCTGCAGAAGAGAACGATGACAACAGAGACACACAGATGGATAGGGACGACGGACCGGAAAGTAGGAACAGCGCCGCGGTCAGTAAAGATGTGCTCGCTTTCCGCATCGGGTTCGCGCCGCCCCAGTGCGCCCCTCAGTCTAGCGGAGTCTGGTCAGGAATTTGTCACGAACCGATCACGCAGAAACGCCGACGGCGGCGCCACTCACCCCTCGAACACCCACTCATGGCTGATCAGGAAATTTGCCAGCGAGCAAAGCGCAATCGCGATCGCATTGGCAAGCAGGTAATTCATGTGGCCCCGCCCAACCATGACTCTCATAAGCGCCAGATTTCCCACAAGAGAAACCGCACCGTTGCTGAGGTTGAATCGCACCAGGCGTGACCATGATGTGCGGGACCACGCTGGGGGCACTGGCGCAGGCTGCACCGGATTGCATCGATCCGCCCACGTGAACCGCTCGTGCCAGAGGAAGTTGTGCACCACGGCAGACTCCACCGCGATCGCGGTGGCGACGAGATAGGACAATCCGAACAGAGACTTCAGCACGAACAGCACTGCAAACTGCACTGCAACGCCGATCCCGCCAACAAAATTGAAGCGGAACCAGCGCCTCAAAATAGATGCCGAAACGCCAGTCATTCCGCGATCCTCTCTTCGCGATACAGCCGCAGCGTGTTCTTCACAGTGAATGCCACCAGCATCAACGCCATGCCGGCAAGGCCGATCACTCCGCCGACATCGAATAGCAGGTAATCGGTCCCGAACAGCCTCACGACTGGCCGCCAAAAAAGTGCCAAATTGCCGGCGGCCAGCAGAATGCGGAGCTCAGTCGGGCCAAACCGCCAGAACGACAGGCGAAATTCGCCCAGCGCGTGTGTTGCCAGATACGACTGGATCGAGAGCATCAGAAAGGCGACCAGCAGCCCAACGGCGATCCACGGATGCATGACTCGCGAAAGTGCCAACCCGCCCATCAGCGCGAGTGCGCCAAAGCTGTCCACCATGTGATCCACGTAGAAACCGTAGCGCGGACGCAGGCACTGCCGCGCTCGCGCCAGTGTGCCGTCCAGCGAATCGCCCAGCCAGTTGAGCGCAAGAAAGGCAATCACGCCGAGCAAAGCGAACCGATTCTGCGCGGCCAGGGCGTAGCAGGCTCCAGCTCCGATTTGCGCTGCCAGACCAAGAACCGTCAGGTGATCGGGGCCGATCCGGTCGGGGGTGCGCACGGCCAGCCACAACAGTGTCCGCTTCTCTGCCGCCGCGACCCAGCTCTCCTGCACGCGCAACATGTCCGGAAAAGGGCGCCTGCGCCGCATCTCGAGCAGCACGCGCGGGTTGACCTGCTCACAGTATTCGGTCATGACTCTCGAACCGGTGGTTGCCATTTCTGCCTCCCTGAATCACTTTCGCGCCGACCGTGGCGCGCGGCAATGCACTCCGGCTCAAGGCATCGTCAAACGTAGATCAATCTGTAAATAGATGAAAACGAGTGACTTATCAGCACTGGTCAACGATGCGCGATGGACAATCCCGCAGCGTCCTTCGCGTCAACGAGGAACTCCCCTGTTTCTCGCACCGGCCCCCGAACATCTAATAAGTGAGAACCAGAATTGCTTTCGGAACATGGCTGCGGGCAAAAGATCTGCGGCCGGCAAGGAGGTGTTCCATCATGAAGACATATGGCTTCATCGTTGCTGCACTATTTGGCGGACTCTGCGCCTTGGGCGCATCACTCGCCGGGGCTCAACAGGCTCCGGCGCCGGAGGATACTCCCGCGCATCTCGTCGTGACCGTCGAACCTCACAAAGGCGCAAGCGCGCCCGTCATTAATCGCGAAGACGTTATGGTGCTCGAAGGGCATGATCGCGACAAAGTCTTAGACTGGGTTCCGGCACAGGGCGATCGGGCGGCTCTCGAACTGTTCATCTTCATCGACGACAGCTCGCGCAGCGATCTGGGTACACAACTGGAGGACATTCGCAAGTTCATCAACGCTCAACCATCTTCCACCAGGATTGGCGTAGCCTACATGCGGAATGGGACGGCGCTGATTGCGCAGGATCTGACCACCGATCATGCACTGGCGGCCAAAGCCCTCAGGCTGCCGATCGGGATCGGCGGCGCTGAAGCGAGCCCCTATTTCGCCTTGAGCGATCTGGTCAAGCACCACTGGCCCGCCAGCCATGCGCGCCGTGTGGCGCTGATGGTCACGGACGGCATTGATCGCTATTACGGTGCGGGCGACCTGCAGGATCCCTATCTGGATGAGGCGATCGACGATACACTGCGCGCGCACGTCATGGTTTCGGCCATTTATAACCCCGACGCCGGCCATTTTGGCCACAGCTACTGGCAGACCTACTGGGGTCAGATCTATCTCTCGCACCTGGCGGACGAGACCGGCGGCGAAGCGTATTACATCGGCTTCAATGGTCCGGCGGTGGCATTTGCCCCGTATCTGGATGATGAGGCGAACCGGCTGACGCATCAGTATCTGCTGACGTTTATGCCACAACCGCAGAAAAAGTCAGGTTGGCAGCGGGTGCGAGTCAGGACGGAAGTGCCCAAAGTTGACTTGGTTTCCGCCGGCAAGGTCTACGTTCCGGCCAGCGAGAAATAACGGCGCAGATCAGGGAAGCTCTGATTAGGACTGGCTTTGAAAGGGACGGCCTTTCAGGCCGTCTGCAAACGCCACAAAATAATCGCGACTTTAGTCGCTGGGGGATTTCGTCATGACTTAATCAGATCTTGCTTAGAGGGTCATCGCAGAAGTAGAAACTGGCCGTGCGTTTTCGGGAAACTTCCTACGCACTAGACCTCGTTCGGTCAACACCGCTCCCCTTGAGATTCCGATAAGATTGGACTACCGACCCGGTCTCAATGACAAAATTGCTGCGCTTCTTTCGCCCCTCGCATCAGCACACGGCATTTTCCGCCACCGTGCTGCTGATGGGGACGGTGATGCTGTCGCGCGTCATCGGCTATGCCCGCGAGGCCTACATTGCCTTCGCTTTCGGCGCCGGATCGCAGACCGACGCTTACGTGGCCGCCTTCACGCTGCCTGATTTCCTCAACTACATTGTGGCCGGGGGCGCGGCGTCGATCACGTTCATCTCGATCTACACCCGATTTCTTGCTGAGAAGCGCAACGCCGACGCCGAGAAAACCTTTTCGATCATCATTTCCGTCATGACCGCGGTGATGATCGTGGGAACGATTCTCACGGAGATTTACGCGCCCGAATTTGTGCGCTGGTTCGTGAAGGGATTTTCCCCGCAGCAGATCGAACTGTGCATCTTCCTCACGCGTGTTCTCTTGCCGGCGCAGATCTTCTTTTATGTCGGCGGCGTGGTCTCGGCGGTGCTGCTGTCGCACCGGCTGTTTCTCTTTCCCGCCTGCGGGCCGCTGATCTACAACGTGTTCATCATTCTGGGTGGGGTCGTGGGCGGGCGGCACTTCGGCATCGCATCGCTGGCCTACGGAGCGCTGGCGGGAAGCTTTGCGGGCCCGTTTCTGGCCAGCGTGATCGGCGCGGCGCGGATTGGAACCGGCTACAAGCCGTCGTTCGACGTGGCCAATCCCGCGTTTCGCGAATGGGTGAGGTTATCGTTGCCGCTGATGATCGGCGTGTCGCTGGTCACGGCGGACGACTGGATTCTGCGCCACTATGCGGCCGGCGGCGTGGGCGACATTGCGCGCCTCAATTACGCCAAGCGATTGTTCGCCGTGCCCATCGCCGTGCTCGGGCAGGCGACCGGACAAGCGTCGCTGCCATTTTTTGCCCGTTTGTTCGGCGAAAAACGTATGCAGGAATTCGCCGACACGGTGAACGCTTCGGTCTACCGCGTCACAGCCGCGTCGTTTCTTGCAACCGGATGGATGATGGCGGCGGCGCTGCCGCTGATCGACCTGGTGTATCGTCGTGGAAAATTTCTTTTCGCCGACGCGCAGACCACCGCGATTTATTTCTTCTGGTTTTCTCTTTCCCTGGCGCTGTGGTCGGCGCAGGGACTGTACGCACGCGCGTTTTACGCCGCCGGCAATACGCTCACACCCATGGCCGCGGTCACGGTCATTACGGCGGCATCGCTGCCCGTTTACTCGTTCCTGTTTCACACCTTCGGCGTAGTGGGCCTGGCCTGGGCTTCAGACATCGGGATTGGGGCGAATCTGTTCGCGCTGGCCTGGCTGCTGCATCGCAAAGGAGTCGTCCCGCTCAGCCAGTTGCGGTGGAAAGAACTCGGAAAATCGGCGCTGGTTGCGGTCGTGGCGGCCGCGATCAGCTTTGAAGTCGCGAAGATCGTGCCTTTGCCGGCTGGTTCTGCGAGAGGCAGCCGCCTGGCCGACCTAACGCAACTCGCGCTGGTCACGCTGACCTGGGCTGCCGCGGTCGCAGCCGGTCTGTGGCTGCTGCGCTCTGATTTGCCGGGGGCGCTGCGGCGGCGCAAAGGCGCGGTGTATCCGGCGGTGGCGCAGGGCGAGAGTGGGGAGATACTGGGATCAGGCCGGGAGCCATGAGAAGCAGAATCCCCACTTCTCCCAAAACCAGGGAGAAGTGGGGCACCCGACCGAGCCCGCCTATAACGGCTGCGTTATACTCGATTTCCGGGGCACCCATGATCACCGCCGCCAAACCGGTTACCATTCAAAAACTCGTGGAAAGACTGCGCCAATTGCCGGAATCGATTTTCGATCAAACCGAACCATTGCGGAAATTCTTGGAAGACAGTCCCGTTGAGGCCGCTTCCCTCGCTCCCTACCTAACCTGGGATCGGCAGCATTACACGCGCAACCTGATCGACCGCACACCCCTCTACGAACTGATGGCCATCTGCTGGGAAACCGGGCAGGCCAGTTCCGTGCACAATCATCGCGATCAGAATTGCTGGATGGCGGTTCCCATCGCGTGCCTCCTGGTCGAAAACTTTCACCTCGTCCACCAGGATTTGCAGGCTGGACGCTGCCGGCTCGAACCTCTCAATACCATCGAGATGAATCTGTCGCACCCCTGTGCGGTCGACCCAGCCGATCCCGTGCATCGCGTGGTGAATCCGCGCCAGTTCAAGCAGCGCGCGGTGAGCCTCCATGTCTATTCCAGGCCCTTCGATACTTGCGTGGTTTACTCGCCCGAGCAAGGCACTTGCGGAGAAATCGCGCTCCACTTCAACACTGTGTTCGGGAAGGCTGCTGGAAACTAAACGGAATGCCCCAACGCCGACATCTGGTGATGCTCTTGTTGTTGGCAGTTACGGCGTGCACCAAGCAGCCGCCCGCACCGGTGAGCACCGCGCCGCCACCCTCCGAGCGCGTGGCTCCCACGCCGGTCGGCACAACCCAGAACGTTCTGCAGAAAACATTCACCCTTCAGCGTTCGGCCGAATTTCCATTCGAGGTGCCCGCCCACGCCGCCATGCCGCACCTTCATGGGATCTTCGAGTCTTTTGTCGGCCAGGCGCACGGGGCTTCCGATGAGAGCGCAAACATCGACTTCCTCATCCTGAACGAGGAGCAGCACGACGATTTCGCCCAGAACCGCTCGAGTGACACCATGTTCGCGGTAGAGGCTTCGCACAATCAGGCGGTCAACTTTGATCTGCCTGCTTCGCTGAATCAAACCGTGAAGTACTATCTGGTGTTTCGCAATCCGGAAGGAAGCAAAAGCAGCAAGGTCGTCGAAGCCAACTTTCGCGTGGATTATTAGCACCTCACCCGGCTGCTACACTAAGCAGGTTGGCCCAGCGCAAGAAATCATCGGACTCCGCAGCCCGCGCCGCCACTGCCGCGCCGAGCACGCCACCATCCCCAACCTCTCCGTACGATGGTGACTCGCCTCGCAAGCCGGCGCCTGGCAACCCCGGCCGCATCTTCCTGATGGACACCATGTCGTTCATCTTCCGCGCCTACCACGCCATGGCGCGGCAAAGGCCCATGTCGACCAAGAGCGGCCTGCCCACTGCTGCGATTTATGTCTTCGTGAACATGCTGCGCAAGCTGCGCGACGATTTTGCTCCGGAATATCTGGCCGCCGTGTTCGACGTCGCCGGGCCCACATTCCGCGACCAGCAGGCTGAGGCGGTCGCGACCGTCCGCAAGTTCGACATCAAAACGCAGACTTTTACCGAAGTCGAATACAAGGGATACAAGGCCAACCGCGCCGCCATGCCCGAGGATCTGGCCCAGCAGGTTCCCTACATTCGGCGGGCGCTCGAGGCCTATCGCATTCCGATTCTCGAAGTGCCAGGCTTTGAGGCCGATGACGTCATCGGCACGCTGGCGCGCAAGGCAGCCGAGGCCTCACATCCGGTCTATGTCGTGTCCAGCGACAAGGACATGATGCAACTGGTGAATGATCGCGTGCACATTCTGAATCCGCCGAAGGACAACCTGATTTGCGATGCGGCCAAGGTCGAGGAGATTCTCGGCGTGCCTCCTGAGCGTGTGGTCGATGTAATGGCTCTGCGCGGCGACGCTATCGACAACATTCCCGGCGCCCCGGGGATCGGCGACAAAGGCTCGCTCGAGATCATCAAGCGATTCGGCACCGTGGAGCAGGCGCTCGACCACGCGGCCGAAGTGGAGAAAAAGACCTACCGCGAATCCCTGCAGAACAACCGCAATACGATTCTGTTCTCGAAGAGCATGGCAACGATCGACACGGCCGTGCCGCTCGAACTCGATGTCGAGTCCATGCGAGTGGGCGAGCCTGACGTGGACGCGATGCGGGGGCTGTTTACCGAACTTGAATTCACTTCCCTGCTGAAGGAATTGCTGCCGGTGGTCGAGATCGCCGAGGCGCATTACACCGAAGCGAAGTCCGCTGCAGAAGTGGAAAGCGTGGTGAAGTTGCTTGCTGCCGGAGACGCCCTTGCAGTCGCGGTCGAGCATGAGGAGTCACACGTTGAGCCGGGAGACGAGCCGGAAGAAGAAGAGAAAAAGGAAGACGAACCGGAGAACCGCCAACTTTTTCTGGTCGAAGCGCCCGCTCCCGCGCCCACGGCGCCGCGCGTCGCCATCTCTGCCGCGGCTGGCTCGGCCACGATGGTGAAGCTCGATTCCCAAGGAGCGGGCGAAAGGCTGCGAGACGTTCTCACGAGCGGAGGCGTGCCCAAAGCTGTCCATGACTATAAGGCCGCGATGCACGCACTGCGCCCCCTCGGAATCAGTCTCGAGAATGTCCGCCATGATCCCATGCTGTATTCCTACCTGCTCGATCCGACCTACTCGTCGCATGGGCTGGCAGAAGTTGCGCTGCGACGTTTCAATCTGAACCTCGCGGGCGGGCTGCCTGAGGCGGCGGATATTACCGGCAGGCTGGCCAGCGCATTGCGCAGCGAAGTCGAACAGTCGGGGCTCGCTAAGCTCTACGAGGAAATCGATCTGCCGCTTGTCCCCGTGCTCACGCGTATGGAAGCCGCGGGCGTGAAGATCGACACGGCAGCGCTCGCGCAAATGTCGTCCGAACTCGAGCGCGAGATCGCCGCCAAGGCCAAGGAAATTTACGAAGCCGCAGGAATGGAATTCAACGTCGGCTCGCCGAAGCAGCTGGGCGACGTTCTGTTCAACCGCATGAACCTGCCCAAGCCGGTGAAATACGGCAAGGGACGCACGATTTCGACTGCAGTCGATGTGCTGGAAGAATTAGCGGAAGATCATCCCATCGCACGCATGGTGCTCGATTACCGCCAGCTCACCAAGCTCAAATCGACCTACGTCGACGCTCTGCCCGCGCTGATCAATCCTGCCACCGGACGTTTGCACACGACCTTCGATCAGACTGGCACGGCCACCGGCCGGCTCTCATCGTTTAATCCGAATCTGCAGAATATTCCGATTCGCACCGAGCTGGGGCGTGGCATTCGCGCCGCGTTCATCGCCGAGCCCGGCCACGTGCTGCTGACCGCCGATTATTCGCAGATCGAATTGCGCCTACTGGCGCACTTCTCGCACGATCCTCTGCTGGTCGAGGCTTACCGCCGCGGCGACGACATTCACACACTCACGGCTTCGCAGGTGTTCGGCGTTCCTCCACTCATGGTCACGCCCGAGCATCGCCGCCAGGCCAAGGTGGTGAACTTCGGCATCGTCTATGGACTTTCGGCGTTTGGGCTTTCGCAGAATCTCGGCATCGAAACCGGCGAGGCCAAGCAGTTCATCACGAATTATTTTGAGAAGTACAAAGGCGTACGCGCGTTCATCGACAAGACGCTGGAGGAAGCGCGCCGCGAACTGAGAGTCCGCACGCTGTTCGGGCGCGTGCGGCCCATTCCCGACATCAACAGCAAAAACGTGAACCAGCGCGGATTCGCCGAGCGTACGGCGGTCAATACTCCGCTGCAGGGGACGGCTGCAGACCTGATCAAAATCGCCATGATCAGAATTGACGCCGCGATACGCCAGAGCGGTTTGAAATCGTGCATGACCCTGCAGGTGCACGACGAACTCGTCTTCGAAGTTCCCGAGAACGAAGTCGAGACGATGCAACCGCTGGTCCGCGAGCACATGGAGAAGGCCCATGCACTGGCCGTGCCCCTGCAGGTGGACATGGGCGTGGGAAAGAACTGGAGGGATCTGGAGTAGTCGGCACTCGCAACGATTGTTGAACATTTGTCATCCTGAGGGCTGCGCATTTTGCGGCCCGAAGGATCTATGCACCTCGCCAACTGCATCGGCGCCCGCCAGTTGCATAGATCCTTCGCTTCGCGAAGGATGACAGGACGTTATTACTGCAAATTGTTGGTGTAAGATTATCAGGAACCCCTCCGCTGGAGGCTGCTCGTAACAGAGCTGCGAATCGGCGGAATCCTCCCAGTCGGGACGTGGCGCAGCCTGGTAGCGCACTTGCTTGGGGTGCAAGGGGTCGCGAGTTCAAATCTCGCCGTCCCGACCATTGCTTCGGCGACCTGATGGCGAATCACGTTGGATTTCCGTCGGGGGAGATATGAAAACTCGTGTTCTGTATTTTCCCTACATACGGGTTCCCGAGTCCCAGTGGCTGGCCCAAATGCTGCTGTATTGGGATCAAGTATCAAGCATCGTCCCGTACGAATTCACCATGAATCCCGATCCCTTAGGGCCTTACATGCTCAATCTGCTGCGCGAAGGGCTAGTGGTTCAGGTCATGCCTGGAGCGTATATCTACGAGATACCCCGATTCTTTGAGAACTTCAACGGATACATCGACGGACTGGGGCAGGAGATGGATGCTCGCAGGGAGCGATTTGCACGCGGCGAAACATTTCAAATACACATCGAAAAAATGGGTGATATTGGCGACGCGCTCGTCCGGCATCAACTGGCCGCTTCCCGGCAGTATCCGTGGTATGAAGTGGAGCGTGAAACAGCCAACGATTTCATGTCTTATTTGGCATCGGCCCTGGGGCAAATACCAGCTGTCGACGCGTCGCCAGTTACCGACGAGAAATCTTATTTGGAACGTTTCGTGCGCGTCGGGGTACCGCGCTATGCGTTGGATCGGCAATTGGAGGCTTTGCGCATCCAGGTACTTGATCAGGTTCTGCCAGTTCCGAAGTTTGCGGTTGAGCCTGCGGAAATAGGAGCGTTTAAGAAAAGGCATCGCGAAAAGCTCGGCGACTTCAGGCGTCGCGTCGAGCGGGAACTGATCGACGCGTTGGACATTTCTGAGCCGGCGCTTCGTCGGCGGCATTTGGAACTCTTTTTTGATGAAGCTCAGGAACACACTGGGGAGATCCAGGAAGAGATGCGCAGCGCCGGCTGGGAGACTGCCAAAGCAGGCCTGTCGGTGATCGCGGCGGTACCGGGTGTCTCCGCCCTTGTTGGTTTAGCCGGCGCTTTGTGGAACGCAATTAGTCCCGCGCCTCAGCCAGTACCACGCGATTTCGCTTACGCAGCCTACGCCGGATCGGAGCTTGCGAGAGCGAACTAAAGCGGAGTGTCGGAGACTCAAATCCGTCCCGACCATTTCCTTCACGGATTTCTAAATAGCGGAGATCCTTCGCTCACAACTTCGGCGCATGTCTCAAATCTTTTCCGAAATCTTCTCTTCTCCGACCGCGTGACACGCGTCACAAACTTCGGTGCCCCGCGTCACAGACATCGTCTCCCCGCGCGATCTAGATTTCTGAGTTCAACTAGACCAAAAAGGTCCAATTTGGGAATTTCATGCAGATCACTCGCGCTACCGATTATGCGGTACGGGTGATGATTCATCTGGCAGGGTTGCCGGCAGGTTCCAGGGTTCGTCAGGCCGAGTTGTCGAAGGCGACCGACGTTTCGGGGCATTTCTTATCGAAAGTGCTGCAACAGTTGGTGCGCTCTGGTCTTATCCGCTCCCAGCGTGGCTCGGGCGGCGGTTTCGCCATCGCGGTTCCTGCCAACAACGTCTCCCTGCTCGATGTCGTCGAGGCTGTGGAAGGTCCGGTTCGGCTCAACCAGTGCCTTGAGGAGGGCCCTTCGTGCGAAAGAAAAGCATGGTGCCCCGCCCACCGGATTTGGGCCGAGGCTCAGGCTTCCGTCGTCAAGGTGTTGGGAGCAGCCTCTATGGCAGCTCTCGCCGCACAGGCCCGGGGAGGTTCGGACGCCCTCTACCGGCTGCATGAAAACCCGGTGTGGATTTCGGGCATTCCCAAAAAGAAGCAAGGGGAACCCCGAACTCATGGCCGCTAGGCGGGGCAAATGGAATTTACGTGGCTCACCATCATCGCCAGTTTGTGTATGGGAATCGGCGCGGTGCTGGTGTTTGTGTATGCCGTAAAGAAGAACCACTTTCGCGACCTGGAAGACGCCAAATACCAGGTGTTCTGGTCCGACGTGCAGGATTTAGTCGATTCTCCGCACGAGAAGGAAGAAGAGGATGAAGACTCCAGTCAAACCCACAACTGAGGAGAGTGGAGACGCCGTAACCCGCAGGAAATTGCTGTCGTGGCTGAGCGGCTTCGGCCTGTT
>CAYOUY010000266.1:0-12164 GCA_964407245.1 uncultured Acidobacteriaceae bacterium | reverse complement strand
GTGGTGAGCGGCTTGCCGGTTTCGGCCGATGCGTCGTAGACGAATTTATTACTCGCTGCTTTCGGCGGGCCGGGCGCGGGCTTTTCACCGGGAGGAGTGCCGGGCTGGTGCCAGGTCTTGCCGCCGTCATCGGAGCGCTGGATGATCTGGCCAAACCATCCGCTGGTCTGCGAGGCGTAAATGCGGTTGGGATCGGCGGGTGACCCCTTCAGGTGGTAAAGTTCCCAACCAGCAAAGTGCGGGCCGCTGATCTCCCACTGCTCGCGCTCACCGTCGGAAGTAAGAATGAATGCGCCCTTGCGCGTGCCCACCAGAACTCGGACTTTACTCATGTCGCACCCCGTACAGGCACGATTATACCTGCGGCTCGGCGAGCTGGTGGGTAAGTGGGAGTGCCGCCACGATGCTGTCTGGTCGGCCGATTTGCAGCGCGGTATTGCGCCGGACGGTGGGGTCGTTTTGTTGCACAATGTCAGGGCGGAGTTCTTGTGACCGATTCAGCGGTGGACATTCAGGGCCGGTACTTGAAGCTGTCGAATCTCGAGAAGGTGCTTTACCCGGCCGTCGGATTTACGAAGAAAGATGTGATCGACTACTACGTTCGCATTGCGCCCGCGATCATCCCGCACCTGAAGGGACGCGCACTGACGCGCAAGCGCTATCCCGACGGCGTCGACGGCGAGCCGTTTTTCGAGAAGAATGCCCCCATGCACAAGCCGGATTGGGTGAAGGTGGCTCCCATCTGGAGTGGTCGCAACCGGCGCACGATCAATTACATTCTGGCCGATGATCTGGCGACGCTGATCTGGCTGGCAAACCTGGCGGCGCTGGAACTGCATCCGTCACTCGCGTTGGCGAGCGACATTACTTGTCCGACGGAGATGGTGTTTGATCTCGATCCGGGGCCGCCGGCCGACATCGTGCAGTGTTGCGAAGTTGGGCTAAAGCTGCGGGAAATTTTCGAGCACTTCGGGCTGCAGAGCTTTCCCAAGACCTCGGGATCGAAGGGGATGCAGATTTATGTTCCGCTGAATACTCCGACCACCTACGACAAGACGAAGCTGTTCTCGCACGCGCTGGCCCAGTTGCTGGAGCATGAGCATCGGGAGCTGGTGCTCTCGGAGATGAGCAAGCAGGCCCGTACCGGAAAGGTGTTCGTCGACTGGAGCCAGAATGACGAACACAAAACCACGATCGCGGTCTACTCTTTGCGGGCGCGGGAGCATCCAACGGTTTCGACCCCGGTGAGGTGGGACGAAGTGGAACGGGCGTTCAAGAGGAAGGACGCGAAATTGCTGGTCTTCGAGGCGAAGCAAACCATCGCCCGCTTCGAGAAAATGGGAGACCTGTTCGAGCCGCTTTTGGAATTGAAGCAAGAGCTGCCGGATCTGAAGAAGACGGCGGCGGCTCCGGAGAAAATCGAGATTGCGGCGTCGGCGGAAAAAGACCCGCGGCCGAGCAAGCGAACGAAGCGCAAATAGATCACCACAGAGGGCACAGGAGTGCACAGAGGGGTCGCATGCCACAATTTTTCGCAGGGACTTCGGGATGGGCGTATCCGAGCTGGAAGCCCGAGTTTTATCCCGCCAAGCTGGCGCAGAAGAAGTTCCTGAGTTACTACGCCACGCGGCTGAATACCGTTGAGGTGAATTTCACTTTCCGTCAGCTGGTGAAAGAGACGACGATCCAGAACTGGCTGGCGGAAACTCCGCCGCCCTTTCGCTTCGCCGTCAAAGCGCATCAAGTCATCACGCATATCAAGCGGCTGAAGGGGACCGCAGAATTCGTGCCGCGATTTCTGGCGACGCTTGAGCCGCTGGCAGCCGCGGGAAAATTGACCGCAGTGCTTTTTCAGCTGCCACCCAATCTCAAGGCAGACACGGCTTTGCTCAAGGATTTTCTGGCGGTGTTGCCGCGAACTGTGCCGGCTGCGTTCGAGTTCCGCCATGAATCGTGGTTCGCGGATTCGACCTGGGAATTGCTGAAAGCGAACAATGCGGCCGTCTGTGTGGCCGAGACCGAGACCCGCACGACACCGGACGTTGTGACCGCGGAATTTGCCTACTACCGCTTCCGGAAGCCCTCGTACACCGGTGAAGAACGTCGCGCCATGCTCGACCGCATCGAGCAGCACGTAGCCGCCGGGCGCAACGTTTACGCCTACTTCAAGCATGAGGAAACGCCGGAAGGTGCGCTCTATGCCGCGGAGTTGCTGAAGAGCGCAAGCACGCTGGCGGCATCGCCGGGAAGCGCGACGACATAAGTGAGAATCTTCCTTCTCACTGTTCTCCGCGTCCGATAACGCGCATACTGAACTCTTCCCCCACTATGGCCTCCGCGACCGATGCGCGCGTGCTTTCTGATTTTCTCGACTACCTGCGAATCGAGAAAGGGCTGGTGCCGCTTTCGATCAGCGCCTACACCAGCGACATCCTGCAATTCGCGGAATTTCTGGAGAAGCGAAACCGGGCGCTGCTCACGGCCCGGCGGGATGACCTGCGCGAATTTCTGCAGCAGCTTTTCTCTCATCAGGTGGATGGACGCAGCGTCGGGCGGAAGCTCTCGACCTTGCGGCATCTCTATCGTTACCTGCTGCTGGACAAACGCATCGAGCATGATCCGACCCTGAATATCGAATCGCCGCGCCAGTGGAAAGTGCTGCCCAAGGCACTGGCCCGCGACGAAATGGAAAAGACCCTGGCTGCACCGATGGCTCGCGGAGTCGTGCCCGGGCAGACGAAAGAAGCGGCGGCACTGGCCATTCGCGATCGCGCCATGCTGGAAGTATTTTATGCGGGCGCGTTGCGGGTGTCGGAACTCGTCAACGCCAAGCTGGAAGATTTGAAACTCGAGGCGGGATACATGCTGGTCCGCGGCAAAGGTGATAAAGAGCGCGTGGTGCCGCTGGGAAAGTCGGCGCAGGATGCGCTGGCGGAGTATCTGAAAGAGGCGCGGCCGGCGCTGATGGCAGGGAAAAATCCCCACTTCCGGCAAAAGCGGCCGGAAGTGGGGCACCCGGCCCACATCTCACAAAAAACGCGAGATATGGGGCACCTCGAGCTAGGGAGGTCGCCATTTCTGTTTGTTGCGCGCGGAGGGCGCAAGCTGACGCGGCAGCGAGTCTGGCAGATGGTGCGGGCGGCGTCGGCGGCATCAGGACGCCAGGCGTCACCGCACATGCTGCGGCATTCCTGCGCCACGCACATGGTGGAAAATGGTGCCGATCTGCGGACCGTGCAGACCATTCTCGGCCACGCCGACATTTCCACCACGCAGGTCTACACGCACATGGCGCTGGACCGGCTGCGGAGCGTGTATCAGAAGCATCATCCGAGAGCGAAGGCGAGGTAGCGTAATTTTTGATTGCAGATTTTAGATTTCAGGTTGAAAAGGCGCGGGCGGAAAACTCTGCAATCTGAAACCTGCAATCTGAAATCAACAATCTGAAATCAGCAGTCCGAAACTGAGGGCATGCCGCGAGCAACAGCAATTGTTGAAAGAGCCGTAGCCGATTTCCTCCGCCATCTGCGCGAGCGCAACGCCTCTCCGCACACGATTAAGGCTTACGCCGGCGACCTGGCGGAATTTTCCGCGCATGTCGGCTCGCGCGGATGGAAGCAGATTGACCACATCGTTATTCGCGGATTTCTGTCGCAACTCTACGGCAAGGGGCTGGGCAAGACTTCGGTGGCGCGGTCACTGGCGGCGGTGCGATCGCTGTATCGCTGGCTGGCGCAAGAAGGCGTGGTCGAGCAGAATCCGGCCAGGTTGGTGGCGACGCCGAAATTGCCCAAGAAACTTCCACGCGTTCCCACGATCGAGGAAATGAACTCGGTCCTCGATGGCCAAATGCCGCAAGTGGCAGCCTTTCCCGAACGCGACCGGCTTATGCTCGAACTGCTTTACGGCTGCGGCATTCGCAATTCCGAACTTACCGGAATCAATCTCGACGGCATCCGATTGAGCGCCGAAGCGATCCTGATTCGCGGCAAAGGCAAGAAGGAACGCTACGTTCCGTTCGGCGAATCGGCAAGAAACGCGCTCGCCGCCTATCTTCCCGTTCGGCAAGCGACATTGGCAAGGTTGCGCAGGAATACGCCGGCCTTGCTCATCAATCGCCGTGGCGGCCGGCTGACCACGCGCAGCGTGGGGCGCATCATCAAGAAAATTGCCGTGGCCAAGGGGCTCTCACCGGATGTGCACCCGCACACGTTACGCCACGCATTTGGAACACACATGCTCGAGGAAGGCGCCGATCTGCGCGCCATTCAGGAATTGCTCGGCCATGAGCGCCTGGCCACCACGCAACGGTACACGCAGCTTTCCATGAAACATGTGTTGCAGGTGTACGATCAGACGCATCCGCGCGCAAAATAGAAACCGACCTTCCTTACCTCATTACCTCAGTAATTTGGGTGCTGTCAGCGGCAGTCTCAAAATGTACATAACGGGAAAGCTTGGCGCCCAAAGCGTCTACTGGTTCGCTGCGGGTTGAGACCTCCGCCCCCGGTGAGGCTACTGTGCGCAAGATCAATCCGGAACTCTGGCTGCTGTTATTCCTGGTGGTGATTGCTGCGATGCTGAATTTTCTGGTCGCGTCGCAGCGCATGGCCCTGGTGTTTTACTTCCTGCCGACGCTGTATTCGGCCTACCACTTCGGTCGCCGTCACGCCACGCTCACCGCGGTTGCGAGCGTCGTGCTGGTGGTGCTCCTCACGCTCCTCAATCCGACCATGTTTGCGCGACACGAGGACCTGCGCTTTGCGCGCTGGTTCGACCTGACGGTGTGGGGCGGCGTGCTGATGGTGGCGGGCTACACCACGGGCACGCTCTACGAGCGCAATCAGAAAACGCTGCGCGAGATGGAAGACGGCTACGAGGGGATGCTGGTCATCCTGCAGAATTTCCTGGCCAACCAGAAATACAGCGAAGCGCATGCCTATCGCATTGCGCTGTGCGCTACCAAGGTCGCCGAAGCAGTTGGGCTCGATGCCGCCAGCGTAGAAGACATTCGCACCGCGGCTTTGCTGTTCAACATGAAAGAGTTGGGGATCACCAATGAGGTTCTGTGCAAGGCGGCACAGGTCTCTGGCGACGATTTGACGCGAGTGGGCAGCAAGGGCCGACGGCCGGCGCCGGGCGCCAGCGCAATGGGGAACTCTCTACGGCGGGCCATCCCGATTTTCATGAGCGAGCGGCAATTGCGACAGACGGGTGGCAAGATCGATGAAGCCGCCTTCGAGGTGCAGATTCTCTCGCTGGCGGAAGAGTACGAGAGCCTGATCGGCGGCAAGACCGGGACTAAAGTCTCGCCTGCGCAAGCGCTGCAGGAAGTGACGCGCCGAGCTACTGGCCGCTACGATTCGCTTATTGTCGACGCCTTCTCCAAGGCCTTTGGAGCGCAAGCTGCGGGTGCGGGAGCATAAGGGCGGTTGTCATTCGCTTCGCAATTTCTCCCACATCTGGACGACCCGGTCCTTCACCTCGGCCGTGAGCTCGTCATAGGCGGCTTCCGACGCCTCGGTTTCCGGCGGAGGAAGAATCGGCGGGCCGAAAGTCATTTTCAAGGGCACAAGCTTCTGAAAGAACTTCTTGCCGCGCGGCCACGCCTCGTAAAAGCCATTAATCGCGATGGGTACGATCGGCACCTGCAGGTGGATCGCCAAAATTGCGGCGCCCTTGCGGAAGATTCGCGGCGCGCCGTCAATGGAACGCTCGCCCTCGGGATAGAGGATGAGCACGCGGCCCTGTTTCAGACCGTAGGCGCCGGCGCGCATCGCCGGCACCAGATTGGCGTCGGGATCGAGCACCATCACACGCAGCCAGCGCGCCAGGCGGCGCATGAATCCTTCTCCAAAAATTTCGCTGGTGCCGAGCGCGAACGTGTTTCCCATGGTCTCGCGGGGCAAAACGCTCGTCAGGATAATCGGATCAAAGTAGCTCTGATGATTGGACGAAAGAATGTATGGGCCCTGACGAGGCAAGTTTTCCAGGCCGGATACCCGCAGATGGAACAGATCGCGTGCGACCATCTGGACAATCCGCGACACCGGATACCAAACAAGATCAAATCCCGGCTGCGGGTCTTTCAGAGCGAGCACCTCGGGATCCGTCGGTTGCTCCGCCAGAATCGCCTTCCAGCCGGCAAAGACGGGACGGGCTGCAGCCGTGCTGTTGCCGGCACTTTTGAGAACAGCATCGAGCAGGTCTCGGATGGTGTAAATTTCGACCAGTTGCGACTCTTCCACGTTGCCGCCCTGCTCCTCTTCAAGCCGGCTGAGCAGTTCGACGCGCTGCATGGAGTCGAGGCCGAGATCGAGTTCCAGATTGTGCGTGGGGCGGAGGTTGGCGTGCGCATTTCGCGAAGCCTCGTGAACAATGGCGAGACCGCGCTGCACGTCAGGCTGCGCGAGCCAAGCCGTTTCTTCTTCGGTTAAAGGCTTTTCCGCCGGCAACTCTGCGTTGTCGTCGATTTTCTTCGCCTGATTGGCCTTCACCCGCTTCTCGACTTCGAAGCGCTTGATTTTGCGCGTCGTCGTGCGCGGCAGATCATCCTGCCAGATTTCATAGCTGCCGATACGTTTTGTAGACGCGATCTGCGGTGACAGGCCTTCAATATCGAAGCGAATCACCTCCTTCGCGTTGACGATTTTCTTCTGCCGCAACGCGTCGAAATTAGGGACGATGACGGCGTGCAAGCGGTCGCCGCCCTCGCCGGGCTTGGCTTCCAGACCCATGACCGCGATTTCCTTGATGAACGGCGACTTCAGGTAGTGGGCTTCGATTTCCTCGGGGTACACGTTCTTGCCATTGCTGAGCACGATCACTTCTTTCTTGCGGCCCGTGAGAAAGAGGTTGCCGTGCGCATCGAAGTAGCCGAGGTCACCGGTGTAAAACCATCCGTCACGAATTGCCGCGGCGGTTGCATCGGGACGGTTCCAGTAGCCCTTCATGACGACAGCGCCCCGCAGTGACACCTCTCCCACGGCCGGCGCACCGTCTTCTTGCGGCTGAGGATCAACGATTTTACCCTCGACGCCTTTCAGCGCTTGCCCCACCGAGCCGATGACATTGTTGTTGGGCGGGTTTGCGTAGACGGCGGCTGTGGTTTCGGTGAGCCCATACGCCTGCAGAACGTCGACACCGAGATCGCGGAAATCGCGGGCGATCTCGGGATCGAAGCGCGACCCGCCGGTGACCAGATAGCGCATCTTCGGTCCTAGCGTTTTGTGAATCTTGCCGAACAAAATCGGGCCGGCGTTAATGCCAACTTTGCGCAGGGTGCGATTGAGCGCGATCATGCCGGCGAAAATCTTCTTCGTCGCGGCCCCGCGCTTTTCGATCTCCTGAAAGATGCGGTCATGAATCAGGTAGAAAAACTGCGGTACGACGGCGAAGGCAGTAATGTTGCGTTCGCTCAAAGCGCGCAGCAGTTCCGTCGTATTAAGCGTTTCCAGATAGACCACCCTCGATCCCTTCACCAGCGGAAGAAGCAGATTGGCCATTTGCGCCAGGACGTGAAACAGCGGCAACACGCCCAGCAGGGCATCATCGGGTCCGATGTCCACCCAGTTGAAGACGGCTTCGACTTCACCCAGAAAGTTGGCATGCGTGAGCATCACGCCTTTGGGATCGGCCGTGGTGCCCGAGGTGTAAAGAAGGGAAGCCAGGTCGCTGTTATCCGCGGGAGCCGGCTTGAATTTGCCCGGTCCGCTGTCGAAGATCGTGGGCAGATTCCCCAGCCATCGTTCCTGGATAAGATGGTTGGCCATGCGATCGGGGTCGAGGAGAATCAGGCCAAGGTTCAACTCAGTGGCCGCAGGTTTCACCGCGGGAACATGCTTGGCATCCACGAAGATGGCGGCAGTGCCGCTGTCCTTCAGCAGTTTGGAGACCTGGTCGGTGTGCAGAGCAGTGTCGAGAGGGACGACAGTGCAGCCGGAGGCAATCGTTCCCAGGTAAGCTGCGACCCAGCGTGGGTGATTGTCGGCGAGAATGGCGAGGCGCGAGCCGCGGGTGAAGCCGTTTTCCGTGATCCAGCGGCCGACAGATTCGGCCATGCGCCGCAGTTCGCCATAAGTGCAGCTTTCAAGTTGGTCGTGGCGCTGGAGCTCAAGGGCCACGAGGTTCGGCCAGCGCTCGGCGCACTCCACAAACCGGTCGTAGAAGGTGGGCATGGGTCGTGGCGAATATACACGAAATGACTCTGCATCGCAGTGAGGGCGGGCGTTCCGCGTGATGCCCACGGGTCATATCTCGGGGGTATCTCTCAGGCATCGGCCGGATCACCGGCATCGATCGGATCAGCCCTCGGCGCGCATCTAATATGCTAGGCTTTTAAGGGTGGGTTGGGGCCCGTGCCCGCTGAAGGATTTCCGGATTGATTAACACACTACTAGGCAAGGTTTTTGGCACGAAGAACGAGCGTGTCATCAAGGGCTTGATGCCGAACGTTGAGGCGATCAACGCGCTCGAGCCTCAGATCGCCAAGCTCAGCGATGCCGAACTGCGCGCCAAGACTGACGAGTTCCGCCAGCGAATCCGGGAGCGGATGAGCAAGCTGCAGCAGGCGCCGCAGCCCGACCAGGCCGAGAGCGTTAACGAAGAGGAAGGCGATCTCGACCGGCAGAAACGGCTGGAAAAAGAGGAACATGCCGCGCTCGAGGAAGCGCTCGACGGCATTCTGGTCGAGGCCTTTGCCGTGGTGCGCGAGGCCGGACGCCGCGTCCTCAACATGCGGCACTTCGATGTGCAGCTGATCGGCGGCATGGTGCTGCACTCGGGCAAGATTTCCGAAATGAAAACCGGCGAGGGCAAGACGCTGGTCGCAACGCTCCCCGTTTATCTCAACGCGCTCAGCGGGCGTGGGGTGCACGTGGTCACGGTCAATGACTACCTGGCCAAGCGCGACTCGGAATGGATGGGCAAGCTCTACCGCTTTCTGGGCCTGAGCGTGGGCGTGATTGTGCACGATCTTGACGATGAAGAGCGCCGCGCCGCTTACGCCGCCGACGTGACTTACGGCACCAACAACGAATTCGGGTTCGATTACCTGCGCGACAACATGAAGTTCGACATCAAGGATTGTGTGCAGCGAGGGCACAACTACGCCATCGTCGACGAAGTCGACTCCATCCTGATTGACGAAGCTCGCACGCCGCTGATTATTTCCGGCGCCAGCGAGGAATCCACCGACAAGTATTACAAAGTCAACCGAATCATTCCCAAACTCGAGAAGGGCGAGGAATTGTCGCCGAACGAACTGCACCGGTTGCTCGAGGAAGACAAAATTGCGGCGGGAAGGAGAGACGCGCTGATTCAGGAACTCAGGGCGGCCGGCGATGATCCGCAAAGGAAGATTCTCACCGGTGATTACGTTGTCGACGAAAAGCATCGCAACATTACGGTCAGCGACGAAGGCTGGGAAAAAGTCGAGGGGCTGCTCGGCATCGGCAACATTGCCGATCCGGAAAACTGGCCGCTCAAGCATCACGTCGAGACTGCGATCAAGGCGCATGCGCTCTACCGCAAGGATGTTGAATACGTCATTAAAGACGGTGAAGTCGTTATCGTCGACGAATTCACCGGCCGCATGATGCCGGGCCGCCGCTGGTCCGACGGACTGCATCAGGCGATCGAGGCGAAAGAGAACGTCAAGATCGAGCGCGAGAATCAGACGCTCGCAACCATCACCTTCCAGAATTATTTCCGCATGTTCAAGAAGCTGGCGGGAATGACTGGTACGGCGGAGACCGAAGCCACCGAGTTCGACAAGATTTACAAGCTCGAAGTCGTTGTCATTCCGACGAACAAGGTGCTGCTGCGCATTGAAAATCCCGACATTGTTTACCGCACGGAAAAGGAAAAATATTTCGCCGCGGCCGACGAAATTCAGCAGCTGGCGGCCAAAGGACAGCCCGTGCTCGTGGGTACGACGTCTGTCGAGAAATCGGAACGCCTCTCCGATCTGCTAAAGAAGAAGGGCATCAAGCACGTGGTGCTCAACGCCAAGTTTCACGAGCGCGAGGCCGAGATTGTCGCCCAGGCCGGGCGCAAGGGCGCCGTCACGATTGCGACCAACATGGCGGGCCGCGGCACCGACATCCTGCTGGGCGGTAACCCGGAATTCATGGCCAAGCAGGAAATGGTGAAGAAGGGAATTGCGCAGCAACTGCGCGTGGCTCAGGGCAAGATCGAAGGTCCGCAGGAGGATGGCCAGACCTCCGTCTTCTATTACAACGGCAACGAATTCACCGTCCCAACCGACAAGTGGACGGAGGCTCTGAATCGCTACAAGGTTCAAACCGATAAAGAGCACGACGAAGTGACAGAAGTTGGCGGCCTGCACATTCTGGGGACGGAGCGGCATGAGTCGCGACGCATTGACAACCAGCTTCGCGGCCGCGCCGGACGCCAGGGCGATCCCGGATCGTCACGTTTTTATCTGGCCCTCGAAGACGACCTGATGCGCATCTTCGCCAAAGAATGGGTTTCGACCCTCCTGCAGAAGCTGGGCATGGAAGAGGGTGTGCCGATCGAGTCGAAGATGATCACCCGGCGTATCGAGACTGCGCAAAAGGCGGTCGAGGCGCAGCACTTCGAATCACGCAAACATTTGCTCGAGTACGACGACGTGATGAACAAGCAGCGCGAGGCCGTGTACGGCCTGCGGCGGCGGCTGCTCGAAGGCATGGATCAGAAAGATCTGATTCTCGAAGATTATGTCTCGGCAATTCTCGGGGATCTGCTGGAGCAGTATGTCCCGGTCAAAGCGCACGCCAACGACTGGGACATCAAGGGTTTGAAAGATGCGATCTTCACCCGCTTTGGTGTGGATATTCTCGCTGAGGGCGTCAAGCCCGACTCGCTCAACCGGCAGGAACTGGGAGACGCGATTTTCGACAAGCTCAAGCAGCGCTACGACGCCAAAGAGAAATTAATCGGGCCCGACGCCATGCGCCATCACGAGCGCATGATCATGCTGAGCGTGATCGACCAGCAGTGGAAAGACCACCTGCTCAGCATGGACCACTTGAAAGAGGGCATCGGACTGCGCGGCTACGGGCAGCACGATCCGCTGGTCGAGTACAAGAGAGAATCGTTTGAGATGTTCGAAGCGATCATGCAGCGCTTCCGGGAAGATACAGTCCGGTATCTGTATCTCATGCAGATTCTGGAGCGCCCGCCGGATGCGCCTCAGCGGCCGGTCGAGGCCGAAGCCGCGGCAGCTCCCGCCGCGCCGGCGGGAGATGGCAACGGGCGGCGTCCGCCGCGCATGGTTTCGACTTCGGCGGACGAACTGGAAGAAGCTTTTCTGCGGCGCAAGAAGCGCGAACTCGAGCAGGCACGCATGGCGGGTGGAGGAGAAGCCGCCCCGGTCCAGCAGGTCGTGCGCTCGCAGGAAAAAGTTGGGCGCAACGATCCCTGCCCCTGCGGCTCAGGAAAGAAATATAAGAAGTGCCACGGGGCGTAGCGTCTGTCCTTGATCGATCTGTGATCTTCGCCCCACCACGGGGCGTAGCGTCTGTCCTTAATCGATCTGTGATCTTCGCCCCACCGCTTTGAACGTCATTTCCTGCACCGGACTATTTGTCTTCTGCTTCCATTCGGCAAACAGGGAAGCGTAGTTTTTCGTAATGTAGTCGGCCATGCTCACCCCTAACTTCTTTGCGGTGGTATCGATCCAGCGCGGAGGGCCTTCGATTTCGCAGAAATTGCCGATGGGAGTTTCATCCACAACTACGTGGCCGCTGGGCGTTTTCTTATCCGTCCATTTCTTGTCCAGCCACTCGGCGCGGAATTTTTCGTACCGAAACGAAGCCGCATAACCCAGCGCGCGCAGGATCGCATCCATCTTCTTTCCATCGCTGACGGTAGTCTCCAACTCGACGCGACTGCTGTGACGGCCACGCATGGTGCCGCACTTATGAGTCAAAGTCCATACGGAACCGTACTTACGAATGCGTAACAGTTCGTTCCGCTTACGCAGCACCGCCCCGGGCAGATCGTAGAGCGTATTCACTTCGTGGGTGCGGCGCGTGAGAAGTTGAAATCCGGCTGCGCGCAACTGGCGCGTCAGCGCGCGCAGGTCGGCAACGCGAAACTTGATTTCAATTTCCCTCGCCATGTCAGCAGTGTAGTACGAACCGCCGCGCAATCTGACT
>CAYOUY010000265.1:0-2187 GCA_964407245.1 uncultured Acidobacteriaceae bacterium | reverse complement strand
ACATTGTTCAGCACCACCACATCCCCGATACCGACGTGCTGTCCTACACCGTGCGCGGCCAGGAGTGGATCTATCCGGCATTCTCCGAGGTTTTGCTCTACTTGTTGTACTTGCTGGGCGGCTATGCGGCATTGTCGTTCCTGAGCGCAACTGCTTGCGCCGTTACTGTGTCCATTGGTTTTTGGGCGGAAGCTGGCATTGCCTCGGCAGTGCTCGCAATTCTCGCGATACCGAAAATTGCTTACCGCACGGCTCCGCGCGCGGACCTTTTCACGACTGTCCTGTTTGCCGCTTTGCTGTCAGTGCTCTGGCGTCATTACCAAGGGCGGAGAGCCCCATTGTGGCTCGTTCCACTGATTTTCATCGTTTGGGCGAATACGCACCTCGGTTTCATCGCCGGATTTGCGCTGTTGATCGCCTACGTAATGCTTGAGTTGGCCGACTCACTCGTTGCAGAACGCCGGGATGCAGCGAGAACCCGGCTGCATTCCGCATGGCCTTGGTTGATGGCCGCAGTCCCCGCCACTCTGCTCAATCCCTGGCATGTAAAGATCTTTCGCGCTCTCTACCTGCAGGAGCGCGACATGTCGAGCCAGGAGAACATAATCGCGGAGTGGCGCCACGTACCGCTGAATGCCGCCACTGTGGCTGAAGCTTTTCGCTGGCGCAATCCTGATAGCGGCTATTATTGGCTGCTCGTGCTGGCGGTTTTGGCGGCTGCCGTGGCCATCAAGCGCAAGTATTTCGGGCCGGCCCTTTTGTTGCTGGGAGCTGCCGTGCTTTCGCTGCGGCACATCCGCTTTCAGGCCCTGTTTGCGATTGTGACCATCGTCATAGCCGCGCCATTCCTTGCAGGCATTTTTGCCGCCCGGCCGGCGAGCGCAAGCACTCCTGGGCCTCGCGCACAACGCCGCCGCAAACAGTCACAGAAACCGGCGGCACGCCTCCCTTCGCTGGATCGATACCGAGCCGCGTTCACAACCACCATGTTGGTATGTGCGATCGGACTGCTGGGGATCCGTTTCTACGACCTTATGAGCGAGCGCTCCTATCTCCTCGGGGGCGGGATCCAACTCTCTGGCGTCGGCCTTTCGTCGTGGTATCCGGTGCGAGCGGCCGACTTCGTCCGCCGCGAACGGCTTCCCGGTAACCTCTTTCACGATTACAACCTCGGCGGTTTTCTGGCCTTCGAACTCTGGCCCCAGTACCCGGACTACATTGATGGCCGCGCCATTCCGTTTGGTAGTCTCCGGACCGAACGGCGCGCGCTCATGCGGCAGTCGCCGGATTCCCCGGCCTGGCAGGACGAGGCAGACCGGCGGCAAATTAACACGCTCATCTTTTCGCTGGCACGCTACTGGGGCCTGGACGCGGGAACGCTGCGTCAGTTCTGCACCAGCACGAACTGGAAACCTGTATACCTCGACGACGTGTCAATTGTGCTGGTACGAAATCGCCCGGAAAATCTCTCCTGGATCAATCGCTTCCCTGTCGACTGTCAAACCGTCAAGTTTGAGCCCCCGCCGGAACTGACATCAGTCCATTCGATCCGCGGGCGCGCTGAATTATTCAACTACTATGCCCACGCCGGTTCCATTCTTTTCAAGCTTTCGCGCAATTCTGAGGCAGAGGCCGCTCTCGACCGCGCGCTCGAAATGTTCCCCGAAGAACCCTTCCTGCACCAGATTCGCGGGCAGGTCCACCAGGCGAAGGGCGAGTTGCAGGATGCCGAGCACGAATATCTCGCGTCGGTCGGCATCGAACCTGTCGAGGCCACGTGGTATGCGCTGTTTACGCTCTATCAGTCCGAGAAAAGATATCCCGAGGCGGCACACGCGCTGGAAGAGGCCGCGCAGCTCTCGGTCCACCCGAGCCAATACTACATCTCCCTGGGAACTCTCTATGTAACGATGCAGGAAACCGACCGCGCGCTGGAGGCATTTGACGCCGCGGTCGAGAACTCTGACTACGAATCTCCGGAGCTGAAGGCCAGGATCGAGTCGCAAGCCGCTGAAGGCCGCACCCGTGCTTTGAATGCGAGCCATTTAACGCCTTAGCCCAACGCACGACGGGGCCAACCGCACAAGGGGTCCAACCGGAGAATGAGTGTAGCGAAACAGATTCTGCATCCTATGCCTCGATCACCATTCCCAGTTTCATCTTCTCGATTTCGACGTAATCGGCGAA
>CAYOUY010000264.1:0-1600 GCA_964407245.1 uncultured Acidobacteriaceae bacterium | reverse complement strand
TGCTTCAGCAGCCCCACATTGCCGGCCATCAGTGCCGGTGCGGCAAAGCGAAACACCTGCCAGAAAGGAAAATTCCACGGCATCACGGCGAGGATGGGCCCCAGCGGCAGATAGCGGACGAAACTTTTCTTCGCCCCGGTGTCGACGACTTCGTCGGCCATGATCTTCTCGGCGTTTTCGGCGTAAAACGTGCACGCGGTCGTGCACTTCACCGCCTCGGCCAGGGCCTGCTTGTAGGGCTTCCCCATTTCGAGCGTCATGAGGTGGGCAAACTTTTCTTTGTCCCGCTCGACGATCTCGGCCGCCTTGCGCATACGCTGGGCCCGCACCGCAAAGGGAGTCTTGCGCTCCGACTTGAACGTGTTGACGGCAAGCTGAACTTTCTTTTCAATCTCGGCGTCGGACAACGGCTGAAATGTCTTGATGACTTCACCTGTAGCCGGATTAATCGTTGCAATCGCCATGATGACAGTTTCCCTTTCTTGATGAAGAGCTCTCCCCCTAAGTTCTTCCCATGAATTCTATCGCTGTATGAGGAGCCAACTGCGGATCAGGATCGGCTAGCACTATGGACAAGCGCTGCCCGGGTCCACGAGCGGTCATACCACTATACCATCCACGCCGCCCTTTTATGCCGCTGTGCTCGATACAGCTGGATGGGAGGACTCACTCGTGCTCGCCTGAAATCGCGCGTCAATGTGGGGAAAAAGGACGTCGCTTACCGGGGACGGCAAGCCCGATTGCCGGAGAATCACGCGCATTTCGTCGGCCATTTCTTTCATCTCATCAGCCGCTGCGTCCAGGTGCGGCTGTGCTCCCATGTCTGCCAGACGGCTATCGAAGAACCGTCGCAGCAGGAACAGCAGGACCGGCTCAGGAATCCACTCCAGCAGCCGCGTGCTGGATGGCCTTATAGGAACGCCGATGGTACGCAGCGCGTGCAGGGCTTCGCGGAACGCCCGCAGGAATAACTTCAAGAGGTCGCGAGTGTGAGCGAACTGTCGCACATTGCCACCTGCCATGTACACCGCACCGGCTAAAGCTGGCAAGCCCGCCGCATGCGTCTTCAGGTACGCATCTGCATTCTTGACTACTCGTGCCGAAAGACCGGCGCTGTTGAACATCCGCACGATCGCTTCCGTGCGCGGTATTCGTCGGTCGTCCAGTTCGCCGAACAGGAGCGGCATCCAGCGCCACCACAGGTAGCGGACTACGTGTCCGTCGCGCACCCCGCCGGCATTCGCCATTCCAATCAGCACCCGTTTGCGGCCCAGAGCCTCGATCATGTCCTGCTCGCCCGCCGCATTGTTGCCCAGGAATAGCACGCTCGGAATTCTCCGATTCGCCACCAGCATGGGCAATACGGAAGTAATCTGATTCCGCCGGATGATCACGATGGCCAGATCGTAGCCGTCCTCAGGATCGAGACGCTCCACCACGGGAACGCGCGTCGTAGTGCGCTCTCCGGTGCGAAAGTTCTCCAACACGACGCCGTATTGGCGCAGATCGGCGAGGCGGCTTCCTCGGGCCAGCAAGGTGACATTGTGCCCCGCTTCAGCGAGGCGTGCAGCGTTGAAGCTGCCAATCACGCCGGCACCTA
>CAYOUY010000263.1:0-10545 GCA_964407245.1 uncultured Acidobacteriaceae bacterium | reverse complement strand
CGTGCATCCCGAAGTTCTGGACAACGAGAAAATCCCTGCGCCGCTCCTCGGCAAGAACATCTGGGAGGAGCGCTTCGAAGACATTCGCTCCTTTGAGCGGCACATGGCGCGGAACGGAACGGTGATCCGCAAGTTCTTCCTGCACGTCTCGAAGAAGGAGCAGAAGAAGCGGTTTCTGGCGCGGCTTGACGAGCCGGAGAAAAACTGGAAATTTTCCGCGTCGGACATTCACGAACGAAAATATTGGGACGATTACCAGTCCGCCTACGAGGACATGATCCGCAACACCGCCGCCGAGCACGCTCCCTGGTACGTCGTGCCTGCTGACAACAAGTGGTTCACTCGCCTGGTCGTTTCGGCGGTGGTGGTTGACACGCTGGAGTCTCTCGATCTCGCCTATCCCACCGTGTCCGCGGAGAAGCGCAAGGAACTCGAAGCGGCGAAGAAAATCCTGCTGGGCAAGACGTCATCCTGAATCGGTTCGAACCCTGCACCTCCCCGGATGTGTCATCCCGAAGCCTCGCGCCTTCACCAGCGAGGCGACGGATCTGGCGCGGAATGCAGGTTACTGCACGCGAGATCCCCGGCTCAGCCGCGCTTCGCTCGCGCCGGGCTAAAGCCGGGGGGCTACCGAGCGCGGCTTCGCTCGGGATGACGCCACCAATCGGGAACACACGAAAGGAGTGCAGGCTGAGGCCCTGTCGCCCTTTGCAGCAATCCCTTGTGCGGATTACCATAGCTGATTCGTCCACTTCTTCCCCGGAGATGACACCTGCCATGGGTCCACAATGCCTTTGCTCGTATGCTTTGAAGACTGCTCGGCTGTCTTTGATCCTCGCATTCGCGCTTTCGATAGCCGCTTCTGCGCAAACCAAGCCGGAAAAAGCCTCAAAGGCAAACAGACAGGCGCAACCGACTTCAGCATCCCAGACGCCGTCGGAGAGCAAACCGGCAGACGCTGAATCCACCAAGCCGGAAGAGAAAGTGTTCAAAGGCATGCACTATCGCCTGATCGGTCCCTTCCGCGGCGGGCGCTCTCTCACCGCGGCCGGCATCCCCGGCGACCCCACCACGTACTACTTCGGCGCAACCGGTGGCGGCGTGTGGAAGTCGACCGACGGCGCGCAGACCTGGTCGCCAATTTTCGACAAGGAAGGCTCCGGCGCCATTGGCAGCATCGCCGTGGCCAATTCGAACCCCAATGTGATTTATGTCGGTACGGGCGAAGCCTGCATTCGCGGCAACATCTCTCACGGCGACGGCGTCTACAAGTCGCTGGATGGCGGCAAGACCTGGAAGAACGTGGGCCTCGGCGATTCCCGCGCCATCGGCAAAGTGATTATCAATCCCGCGAATCCCGATATTGTGTTCGTTGCGGCTCTCGGCCATCCCTTCGGCTCGAACACGGAACGCGGCATCTTCCGCACGACCGACGGCGGCAAGACCTGGGAGAAAGTTCTTTACAAAGATGAAAACACCGGTGGCATCGACGTGGCTTTCGATGCGCACAATCCCAACGTTCTTTTCGGCGCGCTCTGGCAGGCACGCCGCACCTCCTGGAGCCTGGAAGACGGTGGTCCGGGCAGCGGCCTCTACCGCTCAAGTGACGGCGGCACAACCTGGAAGCGCATTGAAGAGCACGGTCTGCCCAAAGGCCCCTACGGGCGAATCGGCGTCGCCGTGTCCGCGAACTCCGACCGCATTTATGCCCTGATCGAGGCTCACAATCCCGATGGCGGCCTCTATCGCTCCGACGACGGCGGCGAATCCTGGCAGCTGGTGAACCCGAGCCACAGCCTGTGGCAGCGGCCGTGGTACTACATGCACATCATCGCCGACCCGCGCGACGAGAACGTCCTCTACATCATGAACGTGGAGGCGTACAAGTCGACCGACGGCGGCCACCTGTTCAACAAAGTTCGCGTGCCGCACGGCGACAATCATGGCCTCTGGATCGATCCGCTCAACACGCGGCGCATGATCGCTTCCAACGACGGCGGAGTCACCGTATCGCTCGACGGCGGCAGGAACTGGACCCGCGAGGACAATCAGCCGACGGCGCAGTTCTATCATGTCATCACTGACACAGCCACGCCGTATCGCGTCTATGGTTCACAGCAGGACAGCGGCTCGGTGGCCATCATCAGCCGCAGCGACGACGGTTCCATCGATCGCAGCGACTGGTACGACGTGGGCGGCGGCGAGGCCGGCTACATCGCTCCCGATCCGCGCGACCCGAACATCGTTTACGCCGGAGATTATCAGGGAAACATTACCCGCTACGACCGCCACATCGGCCAAGTGAAGTCGATCACCGAAGTGCCCGAACTCTCCGACGCCTGGGGCGCTGCGAATCTCGAACACCGTTTCCAGTGGACCGCGCCCATCATAATTTCTCCGCACGATCCCAACACGCTCTATCACGGCGGCGAGCGGCTCTTTAAGACCAGCGACGGCGGCGTGCACTGGCAGGCGATCAGCGCCGACCTCACCCGCAACGACAAGGCCAAACAAAAAGTTTCCGGCGGCGACATCACCCTCGACGATTCCGGCACGGAATATTACGACACGATTTTCACGATCGCAGAGTCGCCCCTGACCAAAGGCCTCATCTGGGTGGGCACCGATGACGGCCTGATTCAGCTCACGCAGGACGATGGCAGGACGTGGACGAACATCACGCCGAAAGATTTGCCAGAGTGGAGCCGCATCAGCCTGATCGAAGCGTCTCCGTTCGACGCCGCAACGGCGTACGTCGCCGTGGATCGCCATCAATTCGACGATCTGCACCCGTATATCTACAAAACGACAGATTACGGCAAGACGTGGACGAAGCTGGGACAGGGAATTCCGGACACGGCATTCGTGCGCGCCGTGCGCGAAGACCCCAAGAAGCGCGGCCTGCTGTATGCGGGAACCGAGAGTGGCGTCTTCGTTTCGTTCAATGACGGTGCGAACTGGCGTTCGCTGAAACTGAATCTGCCAACTACGCCCGTGCACGACCTCGTCGTGAAGGATAACGACCTGGTGGTGGCAACCCACGGCCGCGCGTTCTGGATTCTGGACGACATCACTCCGCTTCGGCAGTTTAGCGACGACATCGCGCAAAAAGATGCGTTCCTGTATACGCCGGCAGCGGCGTATCGCATTCAGGCGGGAGAAGGTGGGGGCTGGCATCATCCGTCCAAGTTGACGGGACAGAATCCACCATCGGGCGCAGTGATTTACTACTACCTGAAAGACGCACCCAAGGCCGATGCCGAAGCCAAAATCGAAATCCTCGACGCTTCCGGCAAAGGCATTCGCAAATATTCGAGCGCCGAGTACGTTTCGCTGGAGGAACCGCTTGGTCCCGACGACAAGAAACCGGAAAAACAGATCAAGCCCGAAGCTGGCCTCAACCGCTTTGTTTGGGACTTGCGCTACGAAGAAGCGCACCGCGTCCCCGGCTACTATTTGTGGGAGTACGGCAGCGGCGCGCGTGGGCCGGTGGCTGCTCCTGGGCATTATCAGGTGCGGCTGACGGTGGCAGGTCAGACCCAGACTGCGGAATTTGATCTGAAGCTCGATCCGCGCGTGCACGTGAGCCAGGCTGATCTGGAGCAGCAGCTCAAAATGCTGCTCGACGTCCGCGAAGAACTGAGCCGCGTCTACGATACGGTGAATCAGATTCAGGACGTTCGCTCGCAACTGGCGGGCCTGAAGCGGCGCTTGCCCGAAAACACCAGCGCGAAGAACATCGTCTCGGCGGCCGACAATCTGGAGAAGAAACTGGTCGCCGTGCGCGACGGTCTCATCAACCTCGACATCAGCGCGAACGAAGATTCGCTGGCGTATCCTCCGCAGCTCGACGGGCGGCTGGCGTTTCTGGCCATGGACACTGCCACGGCCGACTCGGCGCCCACCGAGGCTGAGCAACAGGAGTTCGAAAAACTGAAACGTCAGACCGGAGAGCTCTTCGCCAAGTGGGAAGATCTGCAGCGCCGCGATTTGGCTGATTTCCAGAAGCTGACCGCTGAAGGCAGCCTATCGACTGTAGTGGTCCCGCCGCCGGGTCGCGCCGCGGACGAGGCGGTGCCGGCTCACTGAGAGAACCACAGATCTGAAGACCACGGTTGCCCCACCCTTGTCGCGTTCTTTGCGACAGGGTGGGATTCCGCAAGACTCTTGGATGGGTGGCCCACCCAAGCCCGGTTTTGGCTCGAGTGGGGAATTTCTACTTCGGCCACAGCCAGCCAAACGTCCCCGCCGTCAGCAGCCCGTAAATCAGTCCATCAATTACTTCCTTAACCACCATGCTCCACGGCTGACCCTTCCAGATTCCATTGCTGATGCTGCCCATGCTATAGGCCAGAAACGCCGCCGTGCCGACCACGCGAAACACGACGAGATAGTTCGAACCGGGCGCAACCGTGTGCCACGCGAGATACGCGACAAAGAATCCGATGATCAGGCAATAGACGAACCACATGGCCATGAATTTAGGGATCGCCGGCGGCCCGCTCGGAAATACGGTCATCATGCCCACCGGTCCTTGTCGGTATTTCTCTTGCATCTCGGGCGACTTCATGGTCTGGTGTGTGCCGAACGGAAAAATGTACAGGCCGCGATGTACGCTCACGCCGCGCAGCGCGCCCAGGACGCGATCCTCATCGGGCAGGGGTTTGTAGTCGGTGTTGTGATACTTCAGGGCCATGTGCATGATGGAGCTGGCGACGAAGACAATCACGGCTGACAACACAATCGGGATCCAAAGAGCCAGCAGAAATTCCACGAGAACCTCCATAGGGCACAGCATGCCCGGAATTCGTGCGCGAGATTACGCCGGTCGCTGTGTTAGGTCAAGAGGCGGATTCAGTGAGCAGTCGCTCAGGCTGACTGTCGCGCACTCATCTCTTCTTAAGGGGTCATCCTGAGCGAAACCGTTCTTCAGGCGGAGCGATGGATCTCGCGTGGAGCGCCACTGACGTGCGCGGCAAGGTACTACTGGCTCAATCGAATTGCGAGCTGCCGCTCCGGCTGCGTCATTTCGCCCCAAAGTTTTTGCAGGTCGGCCTGCACCGACTGATTGTCGGGCTCCTTGCGCAGAGCCAGCGCAAACCAGCGATAAGCGGTCGGAAGATCGCGCGGCGTGCACAATCCCGCCGAATACAGGGCGCCCATCTCGATCATGGCCTTGGCATTCGATTGATCCGCCGCGGGCTTCAGCAGACGCAGCCCGCGGTCGCAATCCTGACGCACGCCTTTTCCATAGATATATTTCTGAGCCTCGGCCACCGGATCAACGGGCTTTACCAGCTTCACGGCCGGAGCAGGTTTGGGGGAAGATGGCGCTGGTGTTGTTGCGGCTGGTGGTTGAGACGCGGCCGAAGTGTCCGGAGATGGACTGGCCGAAGACGGAGTGCCTGGACCTTGAGAAGGGTTTCCGGTATTCGACGTGCTCGCAGCGGCTGTGGCAGCAATCGCGTCCGTGCCAGCCGCAGTCGGACCGGACGTTGCTGCTGCGGGCCCGCCAGTGGAGGGAGGAGTAGACGAGTGCGCGGCCGTTGCAGGTGCTGATGCTGCGCCCGGCGGTGTCGTACCGGATTGTGACGAAGCGGCCTGTGACGAGCCATCCGGATTCATCCCGATCTGACCAACGCCCGGCAAAGCCGTGCTCGGGGCAGCAGGTTGAGTCGACGCGGTTGGAGCGGATGTCGCCGGCTGAGACGTCGCCGAATCCGAAGAGTCCGTGTTCTGAACCGCAGAAGGTTTTTTCGCTTCCAATCCCAATCCCGCGAGTCCCTGACCTCGCCAACGCAAATATCCGAGCCCCACGGCCAGCGCCAGCGCGACCAGAATCAGCAGATATTTTCCCGCTCCGCCCTTGGATTCCTCCTCGTCGTCGAGAAGGTAGTCGAGATTGCGCGACCTCGAACCATGCGGATCGATGCTCAGGCTCGCGCGCTTTCTCGGCGCAGGCTCGTTCAAGCCGAGAAACGACGGCCCGCTGATGATGGGAGCCTCTTCCGACGCATGTATCGGCCGCGCTGGCGGTTGAGCGGAAACGGAATCAGGCGCAGGAGCGCTCGCCGCGTGAGTCGGCGCTGGGGCGGCCGCAGGCCGCGCCGCAGAAGATGGCGGCGCTGAGGACGAAGCAGCTACTCCCGACCCGGGCGCCTGCAGCAGGGTCGCTCCGCACATTCCGCAGAAGCGGTTCGTCTCCGAATTCTCGTTGCCGCATTTGGGGCAGCGCACGCAGCCTCCTGCTTCGCACAGCTTGGTTCTTATAGCTTACGACATTCCGAGAGTTGGATGCCGCTCCCTTCACTCCGATACGGTTATCACTTTCAGTCCGTCCCCGCCCGGGAGGGAGCCCCAAGTCTTTCAGAACGCGCACATGCCGGAGTAAATCGCGCACGGCAGAAGCTGTCTGGCAGCACATTGAAAAGACCTTGTCATTTCCAGCGAAGTGAGAAGCCTGCTTTTCGATCACTTAATTCCGGCCCCGGCTTCGGCTCCGATCCCAGCCGCAGCACGTTGCCGTCGGGATCTTCAATGTGCATTTCGAGCGCCCAGGAAAAATTCGTGGGCGGCATGCGGATGGCCACGCCGCGCGCCTTCAAGTCCTGATAAATGACCTCCACGTCGTTGACGCCGAGCCACACCCAGGCCCCGCCGCGTCCCTGCCCGCCGCGGCACAGGTAGATGCCAGCGCGGTCGCGGTTCACCGATGTGAAATCGTCGTTGCCCCACTCGGCGTTCTTGAACCCGAGCACGCTGCAATAAAACCGCAGGCTCGCTTCCATGTTCTCAACACGCAGAATCGGCTGAGAACCCTCGTAGTAGATGCGGGATGGATGGTTATCAGGCATCGGCGCCCTCCCTGCAGAATGCTACACGACGCCCAGCCACACGAGGAGGAGTCCTCGACCGGCAGCGTGGTACCTCCTCCCCCGTCGCGATAACGCGCGGTTTGTCCATGTAGGGGCGGACGCACTCGTCCGCCCCGAGCGAAGCGAGTGAAACCTCGCACGAATCGGCAGCGATACCAGCCATGCCTCGTGGGTAGGAGGATTCCGTGGAAGAGCGGGCCTTCAGGCCCGCGTCAGCACATGAGAAAAATAGGACAAGTCCCGGTAGGGGCGGCCGAAAATAGCCCGCCGTTTCAACGGCGGGAAAGCTTGAGGAAGAATCCAGCCGCGTGCGGGAAGCAAGCCTGGAATGCCGCGCGGAGATAAGAGATCAGGCGTCCCTCCGGGACGCGGTTCCATCATTCCGTGCGTTACCCGGCGTTGAAAACGCCGGGCTATTGTCAGCGGTCCCTCCGGGACCAGCCGGGTGCCCCACTTCTGGCCGGTGTTGCCAGAAGTGGGGATTTCGATGTGGATAGCTCTCTCCAAAAAGGCTGCCCCACCCTTCGCGATGTTCGAAGGGTGGGAACCATGCGGCATGAGATGCGGAGGCGAAAGAGAGACGCCGCACGGGTCCGTGCCTCCCACCCATCGAAACCCGCGATGGGTGGGGCAGCCTGCGTCTCGACGCCGACGTGATCGCCTGGCTCAAAAAGCCCGGCAAGGGATACCAAACCCGCGCCAACCGCATCCTGCGGGAGAGAATGCTGCGAGAACTGCGGCGGGCCTGATACGTCCGTGGTTCCCACCCTTTCGCAAAAAGCGCGAAGGGATGGGTCACCCGGCCTTCGCTTACAGGAACTTTGGCTCTTCCGAGTACTCTGTGAGTATTTCGTCGATCGTGAGGTGATGCAACTTCAGAAACTCATTAACCTTGTCCTCGGAAAGGCTCGCGAGATCGTATTGCCTGAACTCTAGGAAGAGCTTTCCAACGTTGTGGGAGAGCCTTTTGAGGTTTGGGTTTCTCATAATCTGAACTGGATCGCTGAATCCGGCCGCGTGCCCCACCACCTTGGTGGGAATGATCATGATGCTCTTCACCTTTGCGCCGGGGTAGTGTCGCGCAAACCAAGCGATCGCATTGTTCATCTGGCCCGTCTCGTCCTTGTTTATCTCGGTGCGTCTCAGGTCGACCTCGCTTTTGCATTCCATCAGTATGTACTCTCCCGATCTAACGGCCCAGAGGTTATCAGGCCCTTCTTTCCATTCCTTGTCGGGTCGCTGCCCGCGGAAGCCAAGGGCGGATGCCAATTCATCCACGGCGTTTTCGAAAGTATCTGCTTCAACCCCAAACTGGAAATCGTTGAGCACCTCGTCGATCGCCAGTTGTAGCTCCTCGAAAGAGGCGAACTTCTGGACCCAGCGGATAACATCCTGCACCCGCTCCTGCGCCAGGACCTCCATCTTTTGGACCTGCATCCCGTACTGAGGACGCAGTAGATAGCGGTTCAGCTTGTGGGCGGCGACCTGTAGTTCATTGGATTTCGCGGTGCTCTGCGGGTACGCGTAGCGCGCCATCTCTTGCAGGTACCAGCCACGATCGGCCGGGTCGTTCTTCACCTGCCTGTCCATCATGGCTTGGATGTGTACAAGGGCGCCATCGTGGTCCCCGGACTGGTGAAGGATTTCGGCTTGTCTCTCAGCCGCAAAAACTTCGAGCATTTTAGGCTCTTCGTTTGCCGCGGCCAGTTTATTCATCTCCTCGGTGTAGTACTCCTTCCAACCGGAGTCTCTTCCGAGGCACTGATTTATGAGCGCGACGAACGACTTCCACGGATCCTCACCGCCCTTGGATTCTTCTTTGGAAAACTCCGCGATCCGCAGGCCGATCTCAATTTGGAGGCGAGTCTGCGGCGAGAAAAATGACCGGTCGCGCGTCGTGCGTAAGGCTTTAATTAGAGATGGGCCGAGAAGGACAAAGACGCAATAATCTTTCTCGCCCCGGACGGACCTTCCCAGACCCTGCTCGATTATTCTCGCCGTTCGCGTTGCGACCGCTTCGCTGCTCGGGCGACAATTCTCGGTGTACCGGTCGATCAGATTTTCCGAGTGCGGTTTGGAATCGAGAATCAATATTCGACATGCGGCGTCGGGAAGGTCTATGCCGTCGTATCTGTTCACCACTACCAGCACCTTGTCCCGGTTTCCCTTCAGCAGTTGCTCGACCTCCTTCGTGATCGTATTTTTATCGGCGATTGTGGCACCATACTTCGCCCAGTCTTGGCAGCAGTAAGAACTTGGCGCGAGGACAACAATTCCGAATTGGCGCTTCGAAACTTCCTTGGCAAAGGAAGGCACCAGGAGTTCGCGAGAAAGAGCATCGTTGACGAGCGAGGGGATCAGGATCATCTTCTCTCCGGCCCAGCGCTCTTTCGTGTACACAAGTGGGTTCTTAACCGTGCTCTCGGAGAGCCCCAGGCCCTTAATCAGGAATGAGTCATTGGTAACGGTTGCGGACATAAACACTCGATGGTTTGCGTTGGCGTAAGAACCAAAAAGGTGCAAAGGCGCCAGGTAAGGGGTAATCTCCAGGCCTGTGCCCGAGATCACGCAGAGGCAGTATTCGAGGGAGTCCTTGAGCAGCGGCCAAGGGAACTTGACATCATCTAGCGAAAGGTTCTTAGCAAGTAGGTTTGCCACCTCCGAACGCTTGTCTGCCCATGCCCAATACGGGACGGGCAGCAGCGCATCGCGTTGTTTATTCCGGATGTCGGCGTAGGTGCCCAGTCCTTGTTTTTCTAATTCAGCGTCGAAGAGCGCCAGAATGTCGGAATAGATCTGTCCGTTCGGGAGGCGAATCATACACTGTTCTTTGATCGCGTCGATACATGCATGAGCGTCATCCATCACGACGGCACCAACGTGCTCAGAACGTGCCCCTGTCCCAAACTTTGTGAGACCGTTGAACAGTTTTTGAACCGACGTGATCAGGATCGCCTTACCATCTAAGAACTCCGCAGGTAGCTCGGGCTCAGCGAGCACTGTTTTTATTCCGAATTGGCTTGCCTGCGTAGCGGTTTGAGTTACGAGGAAATTGTTGGGACAAAGGTAGACAGCGGGCCCGACGCCTTCGTTGAGCTTTGATTGAAGGACCAGGAGGCCTATCAATGTCTTACCTTGTCCAGTGTGTAACTTGACTATCACGTCCTGGTCTTTTCGGCGGTTTGCGTGCCAGTCGGCTAGGACCGCGGCTTGGGCATCTCGGAGGGGGCCCTTATCACTTGCCCGATCTAGGCTCTCGTACAGTTCGAGGGGATCGATCGACGCGCTAGCCTCGGTTCTTGCGATGCGTTTCTTAAAGTCGACCATTTTTGTCTCCTAAGAAACAAAAGGGGAGCGCGGCTGTCCGCGCCCCCCTCAAGGCACAACGATTGTAGCCCACATCGCTGACTCAGCGCGCCCGTCCTTTACCGCCCCCTCGGCCCCGTGCTATCCTCATAACTGTCACTAGACAAACGATTAAGAACAGGAGCACATCAGCTTAAGTGCTAGCCAGAGAGCAAAAGAAATCCGTCATTGACCACAATCGCACGCACGCGACCGACACCGGGAGCCCGGAGGTCCAGATCGCGCTGCTCAGCGAGCGCATTGGCCAGTTGACGGAGCACTTCAAGACGCACCAGAAAGACCACGGCTCGCGCCGCGGACTTCT
>CAYOUY010000262.1:0-3492 GCA_964407245.1 uncultured Acidobacteriaceae bacterium | reverse complement strand
TCGTGGGTGCGGCGCGTGAGAAGTTGAAATCCGGCTGCGCGCAACTGGCGCGTCAGCGCGCGCAGGTCGGCAACGCGAAACTTGATTTCAATTTCCCTCGCCATGTCAGCAGTGTAGTACGAACCGCCGCGCAATCTGACTGAGCAAGACCTTCAGCGCTTGGCTGTGGCCGCTGCCTGGTCACTGCGCGCCTGATCCACGACATTGCGCGCAGCTTCAGCCACGGCTTCCGGCTGATCGGTCTGGATGTAATGCCCGCTGTTTTTCACGATCACTTGAGCACCGCACGTGGAGATCTGTACCAGTTCTTCCTGCATCTTCTCCCACGTATCGGCGAACCGTTTCTCCAGGTCCGGGGAGAGGTCATGCAAGAGTTTGTGTGGGTCGCGAGACAGCACAATCAGGGGCGTTCCGCCCAAGCTTCCAGTGGCCGCGGTTTCAGAGGCACTTTCCGAGAAGGCACGTAGTTCCTTCACGCCTGTCCGCGCGTTTTGCCAGTTGCAGACCGCCGCATGCGTGATCGCATCCCCGCCACACAATCCCAGGAGCCTTCGCACGCCAAACGGGGTCGTGAACTCCAAAAGTTCGGCCACGCGCAGTGCGCTCCTGTCCAGTTGCCCGACCTCCGGTGAGACACGATTCTCCTGTTCAGGATGAGAGGAATCCACCAGCACCACGCCGGCAACGTCACTGCGGTAGAGGCTGGCATAGAGGCGAACATCGAATCCACCCATAGAGTGTCCAACGAGAACATAGGGCGCGGCGATGCCGGCGGCACGCAGCAACCCGTGAAGTTCTTCGGCGATGTTCTTGCTGGTGCGCGGGCGCGGGCTCGGGTCGCTGTAGCCGAGACCGGCGCGGTCGTAGGAACAAACACGGCTAAATTTCGCGATCAGCGGCTGCGCCTTCCGCCAGGAGATGTACGAATCGCCAAGCCCCGAGTCGAGGACGACCGCCGGCGAGCCCTCGCCTGTGCAGTCGATGTGCATCTTGAGACCACCCACATCGACCAAGCGGCCGGGCATGGGATTAAAACGACGGTCGCGAGCCTCGAAAATATTTTCGTAAAGAGCGCCGGCCGCGGCGGCAAGAATCCCCAGCATCAGCAGAACGACGACGATGCCACGAAGCCAATGCGGCGGCGTGGATGAGGGCACAGCGTCAGGCATGAGGAGACCCAGGTGCGCGGCCCAAGCACCGCGCGCAATCATGGCATTCTACATGACCGGCGGCACGCTGATGCCCATGACCGCAAGAGCGCGAATGAGTTCGCGCCGCACGACCGAAACCGTCGCCAGCAGGAACTGTTTTCGGTTCTCTTCCGGCTCGCTCAGGATGGGATGGCGGTGATAAAACGTGTTGAAAAGCTGCGCCAGTTGAAAAACATGCTTGGCCAGATAGGCGGGCTCTGTCGTGGCGATGCACTGATCGATGACGTAGGAAGTTTTCGACGCCGCCAGCCAGAGTTCCCAGATTTCGTTGGCGCTGGCTTCTTTCAGATATTTTGCCCAACTGTCAGCAGGGACGTTTGCAGGCAAATTTTGTGTGAACGTTTCCGGATCGATCTCCGCCTTGCGGAAGATGCTGGTAGCGCGAACAACGGCATATTGGGCGTAGGGGCCGGTCTCGCCTTCAAAGCTGAGAGCATCCTTGAAGTCAAAGGCAATCACCGACGGTTTCGTGTATTTCAGCATGAAGTAGCGCAGAGCGCCGATGGCAATCTGCGTAGCAATCTGCCGGCGCTCATCGTCGGGGAGTTGCGGGTGGCGAGAGTCGACTTCGTTCCTGGCGGAAGCGATCAGCTGATCGAGCAGGTCGTCGGCCTTCACGCCAAACCCCTTGCGGCCGCTGACTTCGATGTAAGAGCGAGTCTTGTCCTCCTCACTCAGCATGTACCCGAGTTCGGCGGCACAGCGCGGGGTCAGCGCGACCATTTCGTAAGAAAAATGCGTGTAGTGGTCGGCAGCTTCGTCGTGGCCCAGCCCGCGCAGGGCCTCGATGACCGTGTTCTGCGCCTCTGCCTGGCGGGCATCAATCACGTTGTAGATTTCCGCCACGTCGCCGAAGTGAGGATGATTCTTTTCTGCATTCTTGTCGTTGGGCGAGGTCGAGATCCAGCAATCATGCTGGTTGGGATAGCGGTAGAACTTGCGATATCCGAAATCGCGACCGAGCAGTCCAAACTTCCACATGTGGTAGGCAATGTCTTTGCCGACGTAGCCGACGGTGCCGTTGGAGCGGACAATCACTTTTTGGTCTTCTTCTGAAACCCGCTCCGAGCCGTCATCTCCATCACAGTTTTGTGCGGCCTCTTCGGCTTCGGACTGCGCGGTTCCCGCACGTCGCATCACCCAGCAGCCTTTGTTCTTGCCTTCGGTTTCGAAAGTGAGCACGCCCGCTTCTTTCAGCTTGTTGAATGCGGCATCCCAGAACTGGAGGTGCAGAATTTCGCTCTCCCGGGGCAGGAAGTCGTATTCGATATCGAGCCGGTCCATGGTTTCCAGATGCCGGCGGAGAACCGCGGTCGAAATGAGCTCAGCCATTTGGGAGTACTCGTTTCCACCGCGCTCAATCGCGTGTAGAGCGTCGCTGCGAACCTTGCGCCCTTCTTCCGGGTGCGCCTCGTACCACTGCGACGTAGCCGCGTAGACGTCCCAGCACAAATAGTCGAACAAATGCGGCGGCACTAGCGCGGGGTTACCCGGCCAGCTAATGGTCCCGGGAAGCCGAAAGAGCGGGAACGCCAATGGAAATGACGGATCGTCAATCACGCGGCGCAATTGATCGAGAGAAACTCCATTCAGGGAGAAACCCACCACGACGTCGGCTACCTGCACTCCCGTGTTGTCGATATAGTTCTGTACGTCGACCTCTCTGTTGGCATAGCGCAGCATGCGCACGAACGTGTCCCCGAGAATCGCGTTGCGCAGGTGCCCGATGTGAGCTGCCTTGTTGGGATTGATGCTGGAATGCTCCACCAGAATTTTGCCGTGAGAAAGATCAGTCGACGGCATAGCGTCAGCCGCGAGTGCAGCTGCCAGCCAGCCGCGATCGATCCGCACATTCAGGTATCCCGGAGGCGCGACCTGCGTTTCCGCAATGCCTTCGATCGCGCCGATCTCCGCCCGAATGGTTTCGGCAATCTTCAGCGGAGCGGAACGCAGAGGTTTGGCGAAGGGAAAAAGCGGGATGGCGAAGTCGCCCAGTGCCACTTTTGGCGGCTGTTCGACCACGACTTTGGGCAAGGCAACGCCGGGATAACGGCGCTCCAGACACTGTCGCAAACGCTCGGCCAGACGATGCTCGAGATGACGATACAAGGATTCCCTCTAAGCTATTGAAGAAACAGTGATTTTAACAGAGCGTGCAGGCAGCTGAGGTTTGACGGAGAACGGCCGCTTCCCTATGATGAAAGTTCCGTCGTTGGTCGTTAGTCCTTGGTCGTTGGCAGCGCATGTTGCTGGCGCGCGATGGCCGTGCTGATTGGCCGTC
>CAYOUY010000261.1:0-4378 GCA_964407245.1 uncultured Acidobacteriaceae bacterium | reverse complement strand
GATGTCGGCGCCGCGCCAGGAATAAATCGACTGGTCTTCATCGCCGACAGCGCAGACGTTGTGACGCGTTCCGGCGAGCATACGCATGAGTTCGTATTGCGGGCGGTTGGTGTCCTGATATTCGTCAATCAGCAAACACTGAAAGCGGCGATTGTAGTAGTCGCGCACCGGCGCCACGGACTTCAGCAGGCGCACGGCTTCGAGCAGCAGATCGTCGAAGTCGAGCGCGTTGGCCTTGCGCAACTCCTTGCGATATTCCTCGTACAGATGGGCGATGCGCTCGGTCTTGGGATCGGCCGATTGCAGGTAAAGCTCCTGCGGATCCAGCATGTGATTTTTCGCCCACGAAATGCGCGCCAGCACGGTGCGCGGCGTGAGTTGCTTGTCGTCGAGGCCGAGGCGCTTCATGACCGATTTGACCACCGACTGCTGGTCGGCTTCGTCGTAGATGACGAAGTTTTTCGTGTGACCGATGGGGGGTTGGCCTGGAACAGTTGACGGAATGCGCAGCGCTTCAATATCGCGGCGCAGCATGCGCACACAGAAGGAATGAAAAGTGGAGATGACCGGTTTGGCGATGCTCAATCCGCCAACCAGTTTCTCGACGCGCTCACCCATTTCGGCTGCGGCCTTGTTGGTGAACGTCATCGCCAGGATGGATTCCGGCATCACGCCCTTGTGCTCGACCAGGTAGGCAATGCGGTAGGTGATGACGCGCGTTTTGCCGCTGCCCGCGCCGGCGAGAATCAGCACCGGGCCTTCGGTAGTTTCGACGGCCTCGCGCTGCTGCGGATTGAGTTGGTCGAGAAAAGACAATGCAGGAGCGGCTCCAGGATCGTGATTAGATTTTACAGGACAGGAAAACCAAAACCGCCGAGTACGCGGAGGACGCAGAGAGAAACGTGCGACTTATTGCCTTTATGCCTCGGCGTCCTTTGCGTCCTCTGCGGTTTTCATTTGGCCTTGCATTCCGCACATGGGCAAATCTCGCGCAGGAAGCGCCACGAATAAAGGCCGAGATCGTGGTTGTCGTTCCACGAGAACTTGATGGCGTACTTGCCCACGCCTTCAGCTGAGAGCGGTTTTGCCGTCGGCTTGAACATGGGAAGCGTTCCGGGCGCGAGTTTCGGAGGATCGCCGGGACGGCGACCGGCCTTGGCGCGTTCTTCTTCGCACATGGCGCAGGGGCAGGCGTCGCGCAGGTAGACAAAGTTGTAGTGCGAGACGTGGCCGTCGGCCCACTCGATATCCACGCCGGTTCCGCTGGTCAGGTTCACCTTGACCGACTTCGGATCGGTGGCCGCCGTGGGCGATGGCAGCGGGGATTGCATGAGTTCAGTATCGCATACGACAGAAAATGCGATGGAAGTGGTTTCATAAGGAAGCGAGCCAGGCGCGCGGTTTCTGCGTCGCAGAGAGCGCGCCGCATCGCGCGGCTCGCCCAGGTCCTTCACTCGGCAAGAAAACGCCTCGTTCAGGATGACAGTCAATACTTCGTCAGTGAGTCGTGCTTGATGACGACGAAGAGGACGAACTCGAACCCACGTGGCCGGTAATGACTCCGACAGCCAGGCCGCCCAGGGCCCCGGCCAGGACGCCGATCAGCGCCAGCACGGCGATGCTGTCAAACAACGAACCTCCGAAAAGGGAACCTCCGCGGCTCATGGAACCTCCAGGGGACCTGATTTGCGACTGCCGACGAGGGCGTTTCGATGCGGCGGCTTCGGCGCAGCGGCCGGGGATTGCTTGGGTTATTCTACGCGAGGCGACTGGTTTGTCGAAACGAGGATTTCTCCTGTAGAATGAATGTTTAGCAAGCATCCCTGAAGCTGGTATTGCTTCGCAATTCTCCATTTAAGAATCAGCCGGGAAGGAATCTGGAAGAGTCATGGCCCAACAATGTGCGATCTGCGGCAAGAAGCCGCAAGCGGGAAACCGCATCAGCCACGCCCACAACGTGACCAAACGGCGCTGGAACGTCAACCTGCGGCCGGTTCACGCCAAGGTCAATGGACAGGGCAAGCGCATCCGCGTCTGCGCCTCCTGCCTGCGCAGCGGCAGAGTCGCCAAAGCGTAAGCGCGAAGGACCTTTTTGACCACTGAGGACACAGAGTTCCACAGGGGTTTCTCTGTGAATCTCGGTGCCCTCTGTGGGTGAGGCTTTTACTTCACTGCCAGCAACTGCACGTCGAAAATCAGCGTGGCGTTGGCCGGGATAACTCCGGGATAACCGCGCTCACCGTATCCAAGGTCTGGAGGGATGCGCAACTGGCGCTTGCCGCCGACTTTCATGCCGGCGACACCTTCCTCCCATCCCTTGATGACCTCACCTCTCCCGATCGTGAAATCGAACGGTTTGCCGGCATCGACGGAGCTGTCGAACTTCTTCCCCGAGGTGAGCCAGCCGGTGTAGTGGACCGTGACCTTGCTGCCGGGCTTGGCTTCAGCGCCGGTGCCCACCTTGATGTCCCAGTACTGCAGGCCGGAGGGATTCTTGACGCCGTCGCCGGTCACCTTGGCGGGAGCAGAAGTGTCGGTCTTGGTTTGAGCCATAAGTGCTGCGGCGACAAGAAAAATTGCTGCTGTGCTGATCATCTTCATTTGAAATATTCCTCCGAATTTATTCCAGGGCGATGACATCAATTTCTACCAGCACGTCTTTGGGCAGGCGCGCCACTTCGACGGTCGAGCGAGCGGGCGGGACGCTCGAGAAGTATTTGCCGTAGACCGCGTTCATGGCGGAAAAGTCGCCCATATTTTTCAGAAAGACGGTGGCGCGAACCACTTTGCCGAGGCCGCTGCCGGCGGCCTCGAGAATCTCCGAAAGATTTCGCAGAACGCGGTCGGTCTGCGCGCCGATGTCTCCCGCGATCACGTCCTGCGTGGCAGGATCGATCGCTACCTGGCCGGAGGTGAAGATGAAGCCGTTGGCTTTAATTGCTTGCGAGTACGGCCCAATGGCCTGAGGAGCGTCTTTGGTGGCGACGACGGAGCGCATAGGCAGTGGTTAGTGGCTAGTAAACCACAGAGCGCACAGAGTATCACAAGGGGCAGCCCGGAGGAGGCATCCTAGGTGATAATCGTTACCATGAAAATCTTGGTGGCCGATGACGAGGAGCCGATGTTGGAAGTGATATCGGCCATGCTGACGCACGCGAAGTACGAGGTTGAATGCGCATCGAACGGGATTGACGCGCTCCGTCTCTATCGGGAGCGCGGGCCATTTGACTTCGTTCTAACAGGGCTGGCGATGCCCGGGATGAACGGTGTCGAACTGATGGAGGCCGTGCTCCAGGAAAATTCAAAACAGCGGATTGCCTTTATGACGGCCTACTCGGTCCTGCAAAGGCCATTCGAACCCGAGCAATTGCTCCGCCTGATAGAAGGGAAATGACCAGGGAGCAACACGGTGCGTGGATCCTTCGCCCCGCTCAGGATGACAAGACGCGCGTCGGCATGTTCTTAGATCTTCTGCAGGCGCTGCACTTCGTGCACACCCGGAATCTTCCGCAGGCCCGCGATGATCGCTTCCAGGTGCTTCAGGTCAGTGATGTCGAGGACGACTTCCACGCTGGCCTGGCTGTTGGCGGTGTGGGCGGCGATGTTGCGGATGTTCGATTGCGCGTCGCCGATGACGCCGGTGATCAGCTTCAACATGCCGAAGCGGTCGTCGCAATACACGGTGAGTTTGACGGGATAAGCCGTGGGCGTGGAATCGTCGCGGGCCCACTCGACGTCGATCTTGCGTTCCTGTTCGTACATCAGATTGGTCACGTTGGGGCAGTTAACGGAATGCACGGCCACGCCTTTGCCGCGCGTGATATAGCCGACAATGCTTTCGCCGCGGATCGGATTGCAACAGCGCGCGCGGTAGACGAGCATGTCTCCCTGGCCGCGCACGGTGATGGCGTTATGGTCTCCGCCGAATACCCGCCGCACCACGCTGGCAATGCCGCCGGGCTGGGAGGTCAGGCCTTCGGACTCGATGTCGCCGGCAATCGAAGGCGTGGCACCGGCCGGCAGCAACTTGGCCAGCACCTGGCGCGCGGAATATTTCCCGTAGCCGATGCCCGACATGAGATCGTCGGCTTTGCCCAGCCCGTAACTGTTGGCCACTTTCAGCAGGTCCTCGTCTTTAAGCTCCTTCAGCGCGATGCGGTATTTGCGCGCTTCTTTTTCGATCAGCTTGCGGCCGATTTCAATCGCGCGCTCGCGCTGGTGCACATTGAGCCAGTGCTTGATCTTGTTTCTTGAGCGCGAGGATTTGACCAGGCCAAGCCAGTCGCGGCTGGGTTTGTGGCCCGGCTGTGTGAGGATTTCGACGATATCGCCGGAATGCAGCTTGTGGCGCAGCGGCACCATGCGTCCGTTGACCTTC
>CAYOUY010000260.1:0-2125 GCA_964407245.1 uncultured Acidobacteriaceae bacterium | reverse complement strand
CAAGGTAGCACGCGGTCAGTACGTTAATGCGGGTGACACGCTGTTCACGTTGGCGGACCTCAGCACCGTCTGGGTGAAAGCGGAGGTGTACGAATCACAACTTCCGCAGATTCGCGCAGGACAGCCAGTCGAACTCCGTTCCGATGCGCTGCCAAACCAAGTCATTCACGGGAGGGTCGAGTTTGTTGAACCCAAGGCCGATCCCCAGACGCGAACCATTCCTGTTCACGTGCACGTCGCCAATCCGGGGATGGAGCTTGTGCCCGGCATGTATGTTCGCGCGCTCTTCACGTCCGTGGCTCCAAAGGACACGGTTGTAGTGCCGCGCTCGGCGGTTCTGGACACCGGCAGTCGCACTCTTGTTTACCTCGCTAGCGGCGAAGGCGCATTCGAGGCGCGCGATGTCGAGGTCGGCGCCGCATCTGGCGAGCTATATCCCGTCTTACGCGGACTCAAGCCCGGAGAACAAGTTGTGATCAATGGCAACTTCCTCATCGACTCGCAGACCCGCCTCAGCGGAGGAATGACCGGGCTGTTCGGCGGTTCCAAGGAATTCCAGAAGCAAGAGGCGAATGGAAGCACTCAACCGCCCGGCCGGCACCGATCATCGGCAAAGCTTACGTTCAGCGTAAGTCCCGATCCTCCCAAGGGTGCTGCCGACGCGAGTTTCAGCGTCATTCTCCTGGACAACGAAGGCAAAGCGATTCCCGATGCAACTGTGAAGGTCATCCTTGTGATGCCTGCCATGCCAGCCATGAATATGGCGGAGATGCGCAGTTCGTTCGGACTGCCGTGGATGTCAGCTCACGGCATGTATAGGGGTCAGGGCAATGTACCCACGGCGGGATCGTGGAATGTGACGGTTGAAGCGACGCGCCACGGTGCGGTGATCACAACTTACCGCACCCGGCTGAGCGCGAGGTGAAGCCATGATCAATCGCATCATCGAATTCTCGCTACGAAATCGGGCGGTTATCGTGGTCTTTTACGCGGTGCTGGCTGCCGCCGGGTATTGGGCGCTACTGCGCACGCCGATTGATGCCATTCCCGACTTGAGCGAGAACCAGGTCATCGTCTTTACAGACTGGCCGGGGCGCGGGCCGCAAGAGGTAGAAGACCAGATCACGTATCCGCTGACTGTCAACCTGCAGGGGATGTCCGGAATCAAGACGGTCCGCTCGTCCTCGGCTTTCGGATTTTCCATGATCAACGTCATCTTCCAGGATGACGTTGACATTTACTTTGCCCGCACGCGAGTGCTGGAGCGGCTCAACCTGGCCACGAGCTTTCTGCCGTCCGGAGTGGTGCCCATGCTCGGGCCGGACGCGACCGGCGTCGGCCAGGTTTTCTGGTACACAATCGAAGGCCCCTACGACAGCGGCACGCTGCACTCCATACAGGATTGGTTCGTTCGCTACCAACTGAATTCTGTTCCTGGCGTGGCGGAAGTAGCGAGTGTTGGCGGGTTCATCCGCCAGTATCAGGTCGATCTCGATCCCACGAAGATGCGTGCCTACAACATTCCACTGCGCGACGTGCTCATGGCGGTGCAGCGCAGCAACAACAACGTGGGTGCCAAAGTCGTGGAAGTAAATGACAGCGAATACATGGTGCGCGGCCTGGGCCTAATAAACAATCTCTCGGACATCGGCAACATCGTTGTTAACGCGAGTGGTGGTACGCCTGTTTATCTGAGCAACATCGCCCGGGTGCAACTCGGACCGGAGTTTCGACGCGGCGTGCTGGATAAAAGCGGAAAAGAAGCAGTCGGAGGCGTGGTCGTCACCCGCTATGGAACGAACGCGCTGCAGGTAATCCAGGCGGTAAAGGACAAGATCAGTGAACTGGAACCGGGTCTGCCAAAAGGCGTGCGTATTGTCCCGTTCTACGACCGCAGTGTGCTGATCAATCACGCGGTTTCAACACTTCGCTATGCGCTTATTGAAGAGATCATTCTGGTCACGCTGGCGCACGTGATTTTCCTGTGGCACTTCCGCAGCATTCTGGTCGTCACCCTGCCATTGCCCTTGGCGGTGCTGCTTTCGTTCCTGTTCATGAAAGGCGTGGGGATTTCGTCGAACATCATGTCGCTCGGCGGCATTGCCATTGCCATCGGCGTGCTTGT
>CAYOUY010000259.1:0-5092 GCA_964407245.1 uncultured Acidobacteriaceae bacterium | reverse complement strand
TTATGCGATCGCTGCAAAGCGCTGGAAGATTGCCCGCGCAGGAGCGTGTATTAGAGATATTCAAAGACTGGAAAATGCTAGAGGACGGCAATTCACCTGATTGCCGTCCAGAAGGTGGGGATCCGAATCAGGAGGAGAATTCGCCATGGCACAATCAGATTCCGCGACATCGCCGCCAGGTTCAGCAACAATTCACCAAATTCACCAAAAGGACGGTCACCAAAAGGACGGATTGGATTTTGGGGCAATCGCCCGGCATCCCAAGTTTCGCGAACTGGCGCGCAGCAAGATGACTTTTCTCGTCGGCTGGTGGGTGTTATCGACGCTGTTCTATTTCGGCCTTCCCATCTGGGCGGGCAACACAACTGCCCAGTCGGATATCGGGAACATGAAGACGGTCGGCGTGATTCCGCTGCTGTATGTCTATGCATTGGCACAGTACGCCGTCAGCCTGTTCATCGCCGTTTACTACGCCTATTGGGCAAACAAGAAGTCGGACAGGATGACCTGGGAATTATTAACACAGCTAAAGCTGGTGTGAGGAGAATGCCAAGATGAAAAGACCTCTCCCGGTTCTTTTCCGGTGTGTCGGTCTGCTGTCAGGCGTGGTCCTGCCGGCGACCGCATTTGCTGCCGAGGCCCAGGCCGAGGCCAACAAGGGCCTGACGTTGGGCATGTTCTTCGTGATCATCGCGATCACGCTGGGCATAGTATATTGGGCCGCCAAGCGGACCAAGACCACCGACGACTTCTACGCCGCGCGTTCGTCGATCAGTGGCTTCCAGAACGGCTGGGCCATCGCCGGCGACTACATGTCCGCCGCCACTTTCCTCGGTATGGCGGGGCTCATCTCGTTGAACGGCTTCGACGGTTTCCTGTATCCCACGGGATGGATGGTCGCCTTTGTGACCGTGCTTTTGGTCGTCGCCGAGCCCTGCCGCAATTTGGGAAAATTCACGGTGGGAGACGTTCTGTGCGTCAGAGCCTCGCCCAAACCCGTTCGTGCGGCCTGTGCCATCAGCGTACTTTGCGTGTCCACCTTCTACCTGACCGCGCAGTTGGTCGGAGCCGGCAAGCTCATGCAACTTCTCGTGGGCATTCCTTACTCCGTATCCATCATCGCCGTCGGCGGGCTGATTACGATCTATGTCGTGTTCGGCGGGATGATTGCGACGACCTGGGTGCAGATCATCAAAGCCGTTCTCCTCGTCGGGGCTGGCGTCCTCATGTCCGTCCTGGTGATGGCCAAGTTCGGCTTCAATCCGCTGCGGTTCTTCGAGAGAGTCGTCAACAGCCCGCAGATTCAGGATTGGGTTCGCGTCTCCAGGTTGAACCACGGCGTGGCTCAGCCTGGCTTCGAATACGGACAGCGATTCCTCGAACCGGGGTTGTTCCTGAAGGACCGCTGGGATCAGATCTCCCTGGCCCTGGCCCTCTGCCTGGGGACCGCGGGCATGCCTCACATTCTGATGCGCTTCTTCACGGTTCCAGACGCCAAGACCGCGCGCAAGTCAGTGGTGGTTGCGATGTTCATCATCGCGCTCTTCTTCATCCTGACGACTGTGATGGGCTATGGAGCCGCAATCTTCCTGACCCCCCAGGCCATCGTCGCAGTGGACAAAACGGGGAACATGGCCAACCCGCTCCTGGCCCGGTTCCTGGGTGGCGAGTTCCACCCGATCCTGGGCGACTTCCTGCAGGCGTTCATCTGCGCGGTCGCCTTCGCGACGATTCTGGCGGTGGTGTCCGGTCTGGTGCTGGCCGCTTCCGCAGCCATCTCGCACGACGTTTTCACCAATGTCATCAAGAATGGCAAGGCGCCAGAGCATCAGCAGGTCCTTGCGGCCAGAATAACCGCGGCTTTTGTGGGTGCGGCTGGTGTGGCCATTGCGTACGCTGCGGAGAACCAGAACGTCGCCCATTTGGTCGCCTTAGCCTTCGCCGTATCGGCTGCGGGCTTGCTGCCGACGGTCGTGTTTTCGCTGTTCTGGAAGAAAATGAGCACAGCCGGCATCGTCGCTGGACTGCTCGTCGGCACCTTTAGCGGTATTGGGCTGGTTTTGGTGTCACCCAATATGACCTATCCGCAGCTTATCGCCGCAGCCGACCAAAAAGTCATAACGGCAATTGAAACCAAGCAGGCCGAAGGGGCCGTTCTGAGCGAGAAGGAGATCGGGGACCTGAAAAAGGCCAAGACCTCTTACGAACAGAACAAAGACGGCACGTCGAGCGTGGGATTGGCCAAGCCACTTTTCCCGTTGAAGGTTCCGGCCATCGTCTGCATTCCGCTAGGATTCTTGGCGTCGATCCTTTTCTCGCTCATGTTCCAGAGCAAACGAGAACAAGATGAATTTGACGAACTCTTCGTTCGCCAGATCACCGGCATCGGCACGGCCGCAGGGATCATTCGGCTTCGTCCATCCTGACGCAGGGGGGGAGAAATCCCCCCTGCTACTTTCCGGTTCAACCCCGCCCCGCAGGCAGACGAATGCCCAGCCGGGCACAATCTGGGAGGAGACCTTCATGGAGACCTTCATGGCGAAAAAGTGCGGCTTTGCCGCAATCCTTGGCGCGGCGTTCTTAATCGGCAGTACCGCGCCCGGTCCGCTGTTCGCGGCGTCTGACACCGCGGTCGGCCAGCTTATTGCGGAAACCGGAACCACAGCGCAGGTTGGCTTAACCTATGGGCAGGGTATCGCGGACGCTTTCGCTTACATCAACCGGCTTGGAGGCATCAATGGGAAGCCCATCGCGCTAAACACCGTCGACTATGGCTACGACCTGGCGCGTGCGCTTAGCGCCTATAAGAAATGGAGGGAGAACCTGAAGCCGGTTGCCATCCAAGGCTGGGGCACTGCCGACACCGAAGCCCTGGTTGACAGCGTCTCCAAGGACGCCATCGTTTTCATGTCGGGGTCATCCTCTGGCCACCTGACCGATCCGACAGGGCGCGGTCCGTGGACCAACACGCCTGCCCCCTACAATTTCTTCTACGGACCATCCTACTCGGACGGCTGCCGCGGGCTGGTGCAGTGGGCCGCCGAAGAGTGGCGCCGCTCCAGAAGCCGCTCGACATTCCTTGACCTCGACCGGCCCAAATTCGTGTTCATGGGTGACAACCATCCCTATCCGAACTCACCCAAGGCGGCTTGCACGGATTACGCGCGAAGTCTCGGATTCGAGGTTCTGCCGCCGGTCCGCTACTCGCTGTCGCCGGGTGACTTCTCCGCGCAATGCCAATCACTGAAAAGCAGCGGCGCACACTATGCCTTTCTTGCCAACACGGCGGAGTCGAACGTCAAACTTGTCAAAGATTGCGCCGGGGCGGGTGTCTCGACCCAATTCCTGACCAACATCTACGGCTGGGACGAAGGTGCCGCCGCCCAGGCTGGGAGCGCTGGCAACGGCATGGTCTGGGTCGTAAGCATCGCACCTTGGGACAGTGATGTCGCGGGCATGAAGACCGTTCGCGAGATCTCCAAAATATCGGATCCGAGCGGCGAGGCGACCCGCCCTGTTCATTACATCCGCGGTGTTTGCTCGGCCTACCTCATGCGCGGGGCGATGCTGGCCGCCGACAAGGCTGGCGGGATCACGGGGCCGCGCATCAAAAAGGCTCTGGAGGAAATGCGCGATTATGTGCCGGCAGAGCTCGAAGGCGTGTGTCTTCCAACCACCTTCACCCCGGAAGACCACCGCGGCACCACGACCGTGATCCTTTACCGCAATGACTTCGACCTTGGTTCGCGCGTACAAAAGGTATACACAACGACCCTGCCGCTCCGGCCGGACTGGCTCGGCTGGTAACCTGGTAACCGCTGTTTGGAGAGTTCATCGATCACATTTGGCGCTTGGAGGATCATCAGACAGACGGCAAATTCGTGACAATAACCCCCATTTGCACCTGCGGTAGCTGCGGTGACCAGCACTGCGGTGCTGACCAAGGTGGGGGATGGGAAGGCATCGTTGCAACCGCGTTTGTCTTGGAATTCCGCTGATGATGGTACAGCGGTTGTGCCCTGAAATCGGCCCCGAGTCTGCTCCCGACCCTGAGCACCCATCGATCGTCCTTTGTTTCATTTCCTTTCCAGCCGACCGACAATAGCAAGCTCGCGCTCTGGCAACGTGAGCCTGGTGAGGGTATTAGGAAACATGACCACTCTGCGTGTCGCTCGCGCTTTCGACAAGGCTGCACGAAACTATGACGCCGTCGCCAGCATACAGGCGGAGGTTGCAAAAACGCTGGTGGCGGCCGCCGCCGACTCTTCGCCGCGAAGTGTTCTTGATATTGGCTGCGGCACGGGCTTTGTGCTGGCGCAGGCAGCGGAGCGCTGGCCGGAGGCGCAACTCACAGGACTCGATATCGCGCCGGCGATGCTGCGCGAGGCGCAGCGGAAAATACCCCATCTTACCATCCTTCGCGCCGATGCCGGTGAATGCGACCTGACCCAAAGCTTCGATTTGATATTCTCCTGCATGATGCTTCACTGGTTCGCGCAGCCGGCGGAGATGCTGCGGCGCTGGCGGCGGTGGCTGACGCCGCAGGGGAGTCTCTACGTGGCCGTCCCAGTCGCAGGAAGCCTTGGCGCCTGGCGCGACCTGTGCGACGACGCTGGCGTCAGCCATGGCGTTTGGCCTTTTCCGCCTCCCGATTTCGCAGACAGTCTCGCATCTGGCAGCGTCCTGCGACAACATACGATGAGTTATGATTCCGTCTTTGAGTTCTTGCGCGCCTTGAAGAGGTCAGGCGGCGGCACATCGCGGCGCGATTATGAGCCGATTTCATCCGCTAAGATGCGCACGCTGGTCCGCATGGCCCCCCGCTCTTTCCGCATTGGCTATGATGTGCTCTACGCGCAGGTAGGCAGGTCGGACTGATGTGCAGGCGCAGGCGCGTCTACACGCTCGGAGAGCTGCGCACATCGAAGCGCAATTGCGCGGCGCTCGTTGGAGTCCGGTGAGTGTGTTTGATTGCGGAACTGCGATTTAGAGCCAGTCATGCAGGTTATGCCAGTAAGCGTTTTGCCGCCGCTGCACCAAAGTCCGCAGCATCCTCGAAAGTTCGGAAAATATCGCCTCCGGTTCGAACGAT
>CAYOUY010000258.1:0-3574 GCA_964407245.1 uncultured Acidobacteriaceae bacterium | reverse complement strand
ACCAGCGTGTGCAGCACATCGTGTAGCTCATCAGCGTCGCGGACATCCGGCCAGGCTTCATCGCGCACCCGCGCAATCGCCTCCGGATCGAGCTTGCCGACTTCCTCCAGCACCGACTCCGGCAGAACGCGCCGCATCTCGACAGCGCGTGCTCGCCGCTCTTCCAGCGGTGCGTCATCGAGATAGGCGTACGGATTCGCATTCAAAATTTCATGCGAAAACTGAGAGGGCACCGGCGTATCAACGGCGAGTACGCGAATCTCGCCGGACGCCATGCCGCGCAGAAGCGTCTTCAGACCCTCGACGTCCATCGCCTCGGTGAGCACATCTTTCATCACCTCGGCGACCAGAGGATGATCGGGAATCTGGCGGTCGCCCTCGATATTCTCGAAGCACGCCGCGGCGTCGGGGAAAACCGACGCCAGCAGATCGTCGGAGCGCATACGCTGAATCTGCGGCGGGACCTTCTTGCCGCCCTGGAAGCGCAGCAGCGCTAGGGCGCGGTTCGCATCCCAGCGCCAGCGCGTGCCAAAAATCGGGGAGTCGAGTGCAGCCTGCTCCAGAATCGGTTGAACGGTCTCGGCTTGCAGGAAATGAAACACATCGCCCAGCGGAAAGCTGTGCTGCTCGGCGAGAGCGATGTTCAGGCCGTTGTCGGTGGCCGCAGCCTGCAGTTCGAAGTTGAAGCCGCGGCAAAAGCGCTTGCGCAGCGAGAGTCCCCAGGCCTTGTTGATTCGTCCGCCGAAGGGTGCGTGAATCACCAGTTGCATGCCGCCGCCTTCATCGAAGAAGCGCTCGGCGATGACGGTGGTTTGCGTCGGCACCGCGCCCAACACGGCGCGCCCTTCGAGAATGTACTGAACTGCCTGCTCGGCGCCTGAGTCGTCGAGGCCGCATTCTTCCTTCAGCCAGCCGACGGCTTGCGCGGCTTCCGGTTGCGTGGCAGAAAATCCTACGGGCGAAGTGTGCGGCAGCAGTTCGCTGATCTTCTCCCGCAACTCGCCCACGTGCGCCGAAAGTTCCTGCGTGCGCGCCGGAGCTTCACCGCGCCAGAACGGCACGCTGGGAGGCGCACCGTGCGCATCTTGCACCAGCATGCGCCCGGCGTTGGTTTCGATGCGGTGAATCAGCCATGACGTATTGCCCAGTAGCATGATGTCGCCGCGGTTGCTCTCGACGGCGAAATCTTCGTCCACCGTGCCGACGACGACCTGGTCCGGCTCGGCCACTACGGTGTAGAGCGAGTTGTCGGGAATCGCGCCGCCGCTGGTGATCGCGGCCAGCCGTGCTCCCCGCCGCGCCCGCAGCTTGCCGTTCACTTTGTCACGATGGATATACGCTCCATATCGCCCGCGTCGGGCTGCGATTCCCTCGGCCAGCATGTCGAGGATGGCGTCAAACGTCTCGCGCTTCAGATTGCGGTAGGGATACGCACGCCGCGCCAGGCGAAACATCTCGCCCTCGTCCCAGCCGTCCAGCGTAGCGCCGGCGTCCTCGCCGGCTGTCGTGCGGCCATCCTGGCCGCGCATTCTGGGCCCGCCTGCTGCTGCGCACGCCGCCACAATCTGCTGCGCAAGAACATCGAGAGGAGATTCGGGAATCATCAGCCGGTCGAGATCGCCGTGCTTGATAGCCCGCGTGAGTGCAGCGCATTCGATCAGATCGTCTCGGGTCGTGGCGAAGAAGCGTCCCTTCGGCACCGCGCCACGCCAGTGTCCTGAGCGGCCCACGCGCTGCAGCGCAACGGCGATGGCCCGCGGAGAGTTGATCTGCACCACGAGATCGACCGTGCCCACATCAATTCCAAGCTCAAGAGAGGCGGTCGCGACCAGCACACGCACCTGACCTTCTTTCAGCTTCTTCTCGGCCGCGAGGCGCAGCTTGCGCGACAGACTGCCATGGTGCGCCGCAACGTTCTCCTCGCCCATGCGCTCGCCCATCTCGTGACAAAGGCGCTCGGCCATGCGGCGCGTATTCACGAAAACGAGCGTGGAACGATGCTCGTTCACAAGCGCAACCAAGCGGTCGTAAATCGCGCCCCACATTTCGTTGGTCGCGATAGGACCGAGCGGCATGGGAGGAACTTCAATGCCGAGATCAAGCGTGCGCTTGTGGCCGATGTTGACGATGACGGGATCGTGCGAAACGACCTCAGGGGCCAAGGCCTTGAATAAACTCGCAGCTGAATCGGCACGACTAAACTCGCGCCTTTCCCATTCCGTGCCCTCGCCGCGCCCCTCCCGATCCATGCCGTCTCGGGTGCCAGTCAGAAAGTGCGCAACTTCTTCAATCGGCTTCTGCGTGGCAGAGAGTCCGATGCGCACGGGCCGCTGATGCGCCAGCGCGTCGAGCCTCTCGAGCGACAGCGCCAGATGTGCACCGCGCTTGTCGTCAGCCACGGCATGAATTTCGTCGACGATCACCGTCTCCACATCGCGCAGGATGGCGCGGCTGCTCTCGGCGGTGAGCAGAATGTAGAGCGACTCGGGCGTGGTGACCAGAATGTGCGGCGGCCGCTTCAGCATGGCGCGCCGCTCCGGTTGCAGCGTGTCGCCGGTGCGCACTGCGGTGCGAATTTCGGGCATCAGCAGTCCGCGTTCGCCCGCGAGGGCGAGAATTTCTCCCAGCGGCACTTCGAGATTTCTCTGGATGTCGTTGCCCAGCGCCTTGAGCGGCGAAACGTAAAGAACTTCAGTGCGGTTGGCAAGATCACCTGCCAGCGCTTTGCGCACCAGACGGTCAATGCAGGCAAGAAACGCAGCAAGAGTTTTGCCCGATCCGGTGGGGGCGGAGATCAGTGTGGTGCGCCCGGCCAGAATGTGCGGCCAGCCCTGCTCCTGGGGCTCGGTGGGTGTACCGAACCGCCGCACAAACCACTCCGCCACCAGAGGATGCGCCCAAGCCAAAGAAGCAGGAACGGACATTGGGGTATTCTAGTGGAAGCTTGCAGTTTCGCCAAGCATTCGCCCTACATTTTGATTCTGCACTGGAATGTCGGACTGGCCGCTTGAGCGGTCTAATCCCACCACCCGGCTTGACTTTGCCATTGCCGGGAGTATCGTAGTGCGAGCCGATTTCAGGCCTATTCCCCGGGCCTGCCTCGGCCGCAGGGATCGCTGGCATGGATCCCTGGGGTTCGCTCCCGACGAGCGACCTTTCGCCAGAAGTTCAGTTGCGATTCCAGACTGAAGGAGGCCACCCATGGCCGCAAATCCGATCCCACTTCCAGAACTGAGCCTGGAAACGGTTCGTAGTCCCGAAGAAACTCTGGTGCGCTGCACGGGAAGAATCACCTCAGCCACTTCGGCTACCCTGACCACCGCGGTGCGGGCTCTCATCCCGCAAACCCAGCGCCTGGTGCTGGATTTAACTGACGTAAACTATCTCGACAGCTCCGGCCTTGGAGCTTTGGTCGGCATCTACGTCTCTGCCAGGCGGCAGGAGTGCGAACTGAAACTCATCAACCTCAATGATCGTCTAAAACAGCTTTTCCGAATCACCCACCTGGCCAAAGTGTTCGAGGGACACGAGGAGATGCTGGGAATGACGCCGGACTAGACGCGTCCGGCGTCCA
>CAYOUY010000257.1:0-6899 GCA_964407245.1 uncultured Acidobacteriaceae bacterium | reverse complement strand
CTCGACGCTGCTGTCCGAATTCCGCATTACTGCAGAGCAGTTCCGCAAGGTCGTGCGCAACCAATATGTGGAGAAGTTCGGCCGATTCGGCGAGGCTGTGGTGAACTCCAACATGGAAGTCATGACGCAGGGCTTTGAACGTGTCAGCGAGATTCGCATTGGTGAACTCAACGCACTCGATCGATCCTCTCTGCGTGGCGAGGCGCTCTTGCCAGTGTTCGATCATGCCGATGGCAATAGCGGTTGCACTGGATGCCGCTCCACCCCTGTGCCTCCGAGCCAGCAAGAGCGCACACCTGTAACGCGCATCGATAGTTTCAACGCCGAGTTCCGCGCCGGCCTCGGCTATAACCAGCCTTCTTCTCCCTACGCATCGGTCGGCGTCATGGCCGCGGCCACGGGCGACACGGCTTCAAAGTACGTCGCGCGCCGCGAGACACCTCTTTTCATTCCTGAAAACTGCACGCAGTGCATGGAATGCATCACTATCTGTCCTGATACCGCCATGCCCAACTGTTCGCAGGACATGGCAACCATTCTGAAGAGTGCCGTCGTGCACTATGTTCGGGAGACCGGCGAGCGTGAAAAGATGCTGCACTCGTTGCCGGAGATCGAAAAGCGCACGCGGCAAATGATGCGGGATGCCATCGCCAAGAAAACAGAGACGCCGCTACCCCAGATTCTCCGCCAGGTTATGAACGAGGTAGATGGGTTCCATTCCGAAGCCAAGCGCCAATTCTTTGAAATCATGGACCGCGTGCCCATGGCTTATCAGAAGGTGAATGCGATCTTCTCCACTCCAGAACGGAAGACGCCCGGCGGTGGCGGTATTTTTTCGATCTTCGTCTCCGATCTGTGCAAAGGATGCGCCGCCTGCGTCTCCGCCTGCGGTGAGCACGAAGCCCTCAGGATGGTGCCGGAAACTGAACTGGTTAACGCCGACCACGAGACCGGAACCGCGTTCCTGAGTCTTTTGCCCGATACGTCACAAAAGTATCTGGGTCTTTACAACCAAGAGCGCCCGCAGGACTCCAAGACCGCCACTCTGCGGAACATGCTGATGGTTCGCTCTACTTATGACGCGCTGGTGTCTGGCGACGGCGCCTGCGCCGGCTGCGGCGAGAAGAGTGTTCTGCACGCCGTTGCCTCAGTCACTGAGGCTTACATGCGGCCTCTGTTCCACGCCAAGGCGGATCGTCTCCGCGCGAAAGCTTCGCAACTAGAAAGCGTTGGTCTCGAAAGGCTCGCCGCACTCAAACTCAGAAGCCCCGGGGAATATGAGCTGTTCCGCCAAGCCGTGGCTCACTTGCTCATGGGGCTGGGCGGTGAGGATGAAAAAGACACCAAGGCGCGAATCGCTCAGCATGGCGCCATCACCGACCACGAGTTGGTGGATGCTATCGTGGTGGTCCTGCGGCAGGAGGCTTTCAATCACAAAGACCTGCAGGCCATCGATGGCCGCCTGGCCAACGGCATGAGCGTCATGGCCATGACCGCTCACACCGGTTGCAACACAGTCTATGGCTCAACGCCACCGAACAATCCCCATCCCTACCCGTGGATGAATTCGCTCTTCCAGGATGGTGTCACGGTCGCCTGGCTGTTTGGTGAAAGCTTCATGATGGATCACGCACGGCGCTCGGTCATTCCTGAGCGGCTCGCGGATGCACTGCTCCAGCGCGAAGAGAAAGTCATCAGCCCCCGCGAATACTACGAATTCACGCACCTCAGCGATATTTTCATGACCGACCAGGAAGTACTGGAACTGCCCAAAGTGTGGGCTGTCGGCGGCGACGGCGGCATGGGCGACATCGGCTATCAGAATACGTCGAAGGTAATTCTGCAGAACCGTCCGAACGTCAAACTCCTTATGCTCGATACTCAGGTCTACTCCAACACTGGAGGGCAAAATTCCGACTCTACGCCCATGCTGGGTGGCAGCGACATGAACGTGTATGGAGTCGCCACCCAGGGCAAGAGCACCGAGAAAAAAACCGTCGCTGAGACCTTCCTTGCCGGACACGGGTCTCCTTTCGTTGCCCAGATCTCAGTCGCTAACGCTCCTAAGCTGTACCGAGCCATTCTCGACGGCCTCGAGTATCGCGGCACCGCGTTCTTGCAATGCTTTACCACGTGCCAGCCTGAACACGGCGTAGGCGACGACATGGCGCTCATTCAGGCCCAGCGTGTGCGCGACTCGCGTGGGGCGCCGGAGTTCATTTTCAATCCACGGCTGGGAGAAATCTACAAGGAGTCGCTCGATTTGAAGGGCAATCCTTCACTCGAAGCCGATTGGTACGAAACCAAGTTCAAAGGCAACGATGAACCTTACTGTTACACGGTGGCGCACTGGTGCACGACCGAAGCTCGATTCCGGAATCACCTGAAGAAGGTCAAGAATGAGAACACCGTCAAGTTGATCCCACTGGAGAACATGCTGGTCCGCCTCACCCAGACGGATGTCGTGTATCGCCGATACTTGAACCCCGAGCATCGAGCCTTCATTCCTGACTTTGGCGTGTACATCAAAATCCAAGGAGCGAACGGGGATGTAGACTACTGGGCGATTTCCCGGCAACTCGTGCTCTTCTGCGTGGAGCGCCGCAAGGCGTGGCGCATGCTGCAGAGCAAGGCTGGAATTGAGAACCGGGAATATCAGGCCCAGCGTTCAATCCTGGCCGACCTTGATGCCGGCAGGATTTCGAGGGAGGATCTGTTTGCTCGTGGAGCACAACTGGTGAAGGAGCGCCTCCAAGCGTCTGCCCCGGCGAAGTCAGGGGAACGCGGTCGTCAACCGACGCCAGCCGCTTCGCAAACCGCGCCGCGACCTCTTTCCAAAGTTGTGTAGTGGGTAAACAGCCTTAATCGGGGTCGGATGCGACCAGAAATAGCCCAACTAATTTCAGGAACGCGGGCTGCAGCGGATTCGAGGCCCGGTCCCGCCAACTGGCTTTGGTTCCAGACACAAGGGCGTTTGGCAGGACCTATTCAGGTGGCTCCGCATCAAGTATGTGCAATTTGGCCTGTTGTAGCGGTCGAGCTTCGCCATTAGGGACCATGGGCGCATCTGCGACACTGCCGAGGCAAAGCGTGTCGGGAATCACCGCACTCAAGAGGTTCGAGACGCATCACCGCTTTTGTCCAAAGATCCAAAGCGGGTGGTCGCACCGACGCACACAGAGCATCCGCACAAGAAACAATAGGTTAGGGCAGCACTGTTCTGATACCGGTGAGATCGCAGAAATCGATGAGGGCCGTGTACAGCTCCGTACCGTAGCCAAGGCACGCGTACTCGTTTGTCCAGCTTTCCAGCATCTTGTCCATATCGCAATGAGCAGTGACGAACCCGTGCGGCCAAAAAGGAATGCCACACTCCGCAAGACGCTGCTTGATGCGCGCGCTCGGTGGTTCGAAGATAGTCGCGCGAGTAAGCACCATTTGGAATTCGCCATTGACCCGGCCAAGACGGGCGAGAACTCCTTCTCCTACCTTGCAAATGAGCTTAACGGAAAGTCCGCCTGCCTCGCCTTCGGTGGGAATGCCATGCTCTGAAAATCCAGCCGGGCCCAATTTGCCGGCAAGCGACGGTGGGCAGGCTCCATCACCGATGATCTTGATCTCCTTCTTCTCTTTGTCGATGTGCTGGAGATCGCCATAGTACACACGTTCCTTGCTGAGCTCGGTGAGAAGCCACACCGTCAGGGCAGTGTTGAAATCTCCCAAAGTGGAAGTCCCGAAGCCATCCTCCAGCATCATGCTTTGCGCAAAACAGGTGGCGGAGTAGTCGTCGCCCAAGCCGGGGAAAGATTGGATCGTATAGAAATCGAATCCTTCTTTCTTCACCACCTTCTTTAGCGCTAGGTAAAGGCGGATGGAGCGCTCGTTCACGACAGTCTTTTCCGGAGCGGCGCCAAAGAGTTTTTTCAATCGTGGGTCGAGGGCAGAGATTTCCTTGGTCGAGACAGCCGCGGCGGCTCGGATGAGTTCCGTGGTGTCACGCGAGTCGATGTCGACTCCGAACATGCGCATCCATTGCGACGGATCGGCAACCCCGCAAGTCTGGCCCATCCCGCGTCCTCCGAACGTACCGATCGTGGACATATTCAGAAGATTCTTGAGATGAGCGGCGCGGGCATAGCTCGTAATTTTGATAATGGTCTCAGGGTCATCGGCTTCGCCGTACACAAATCTGTGCGGCACGCCGATTTCAAGCAAACCGCCATGCATGACCAAACCGCCGACGGGCCTCCAACCTTGTGATCCAGGGTGCGTCCATAGCAGGACAGCTTTGCCGCAAGCCACAAGGTCGCGCACGGCCGCGACCAGATGCGCTGCCCATACCCACGTTCCGGAGAAGAGTACAACCATGTCGACGCGGTCATCGGACTTCATCCTCTTCATCGCATCGCGCGCTTCTTCCTTCGAGGCAATCACGATGTCATGCCCCACAATCTTCATACCGGCCTTCAGCAGCTTCTGCTTGCAAGATCTGATCACCGCGTTGTCGATGAAAGGCTTGCCCGAAGGATCCTTCAGTCCCTCCTTGTGAACGCCGTAGACGATGAAACCGATTGTCGGTTGAATCAAGTGTTCCTCCTCGGCCATGCAGACTTTTCAAGACTGCTCGATGACGGCAGCTCGCAGCCGTCGATACTTCTCAAACTGATTTCGATAACTCTCTGCCATCCCTCGATCGGGTACAACCGTTGCCGTTTCTCGGACAACTGCTCCAGCCGCCTGACGAATACTGTTATATTCGCCGATGGCCAACCCAGCCAGAATTGCGGTTCCGAGGCACACGGTTTCCTGCTGGCGCAGAATGTGTAAGCGGCGGCCCGTAAGCGCTGCGCGTAACCGCAGACCGAGTACGGAGTGAGTGCCGCCGCCGCTCACGTAAATGTCGCTAAATTCACCCACCGACTGCGTCAGCAGCCCGGTCAGGATCGAAAGCTCGCACGCCAACCCTTCCAGGATTCCTTTGTAAATGTGGAAGCGCCCAGTCGCGGGGTTAAGCCCTGCGATCACACCACGCGCACGCGGATTGAATTCAGGATTGCAGGTCCCAATCAGATGCGGCAGGACATATAACTCGGTTGGGCTTTCAGGCGCGCACGCCTCGAGAAGTGCATAGTGACTGCCTTCTGCATTTTGACCAACTGTCTCAGCGCTACCTCCTCCTGACGCCTCTGCGTAGAGCAAGTCGTGGAACCACTGCATTATGATTCCAGACGGGAAGTAAGCGATGGTCACAAACTTATCGGGAACGACGTGACAACTACAATTCAATGATGCGGCCAGGGCTCGATCGTCCAGGCTCGGAGTATCTGACGACGCCAAAAGGCACTCGTAAGTTCCCATCGAATCAGAAATTCGGCCGCCATCGATCACCCCGGAGCCAAGCGCGCCGCAAGGCTGATCGTGACCTCCCAGCACGACCGGAGTCCCGGTGGGAAGGCCGAGCTCACCCGCGGCTTGAGAATTCAGCTTTCCGACAACAGTTCCGGCGGGCACCGCAACGGGAAGACATTCGCGGCGGAGTTCCGTCGCGCTGAGAACTTCATCCGACCAACAACGCTTGCGGATGTCGAAGCAGAGGAAACGTGATGCCAGCGAATAGTCCACATAGGGCGGCAGCCCCATTTTTTGCAAGAGATATCCGATCGGAGTGATGAAAGCATTCGCGGACTCAAAAGACTGAGGTTCGTGTTTCCGCAGCCACAGAATCTTGGGAACCGGATACATCGAATGCGAAAGCAGGCCCGTAATCCCGAACAAGCGCTGCTGGCCGATGAGTCGTTCGCACCATTCCGCCTCGTCGATCGCCCGGTTGTCCTGATTAAGAATCGCGTGCCGAACGGGCCGGCCGTGCGCGTCGATCGCAACAAAAGTTTCACCGTGCGAGCTGATCGCGAGGACCTGAATACCATTCCGCAAGTTCTTCCCGACGCCACCGCAGGAGCAACATAGAGCATTCCACAAAGCTTCAGGGTTCAGTTCAGCAAAAGAACCATGGAGGATCGGCACACAGCGGCAAGCGTGTTCCGCCAGAATCTCTCCGCTTGTCGTAAAAGCTGCCGCTTTGCAAGCGCTTGATCCGATATCGACGGCCAGTAGGCTCATCGGACGGATCCTTCTGCATGGCTTCGCGGCGCACCCTCGACGCCCAGGAAGTTTCCCACCGGGACCTCAAGCTGGCGCTCGCGAGTTCCCGCTTCTCTTACCGACGCGCGGCCGTTGTTGATTGAGACCTGCATCACTCCCCCAAAATCTTCCGGAACCGTGAATAGAAGGATCAGGAAACGGACGCTGGCGCCGCGCTTGGCAGGAAGCCAGCGATACGTGCGCTCACCAAAGAGCGGACCTTGATCGATTGTGTCACGGCGCGGAATCGCAAATGGAGTCGTGCTGAACTCAAGCCCGCGGCAAAAGGTTTCTCCTGTCCAGGGAGCGCCTGAACGGTTGTTGCGTTCCTCCCAGTTGCCGACCCAGGGAAAGTCCTCGCGCCGGAAAACATAGAGAACCAATAAACGCTGCCGCGGATTGCATCCGCTGATGAAGGCGATTTCCAGTTTGGGGTCGAGCAACTGAGCCGTATAGTGACCGAATCGCTCATCCGGCGTTGTACGCAAGTTGCGCACGCCGCCGCTTTTTGCCGGCCCATCAGGCCAGATGAATTCAGCGTCTGGCTGAAGAAAGATGTTCTCGCTGTAAGTGGGCGGACACACCTTGGCGCGCGTAGCCGACATATCAAAAACCGTGGTTCCTGGTTCAAGGAACGGTGGTCCGAAAGTTACGTGTTCATTCCACGAAATTGGCCGGTCGCAGGAGCTCAGGTTTTCCGCGAACTCTTCCACGCGAACGACCGGATGCTCACGATTGAGCACAATCGTTCTTCTGAA